>DATBFF010000236.1:0-18778 GCA_036558625.1 Mycobacterium sp.
GACGATCTTTATCTGTTGTGAGAGGTTGAACGAAAAGCTCGGGATAAAGCCGAGCGCCAGCCCTGGCGCGATGCCTGCCGAAGAGATCGATTCGATGTCATCAGCCAAGATGCCGCAACCAATCTGATAGCCCGCCTCCAGCGTCCCGCCGGCCAGCTTCGTACTCCCCTCGCCGGTGAACGCGCCGGTGAACGCGGCGTCGACCAGGTACTCGCGCGAGGCCGGCGAACCAGTGAGCGGAGCGACCGGTTCAATCGACTCGTTGCTTCCCGATACGGTCAAGGTCCAGCCATCGGGAGTCTTCAGCGTGCCGGCGGGCCCAGATGGCACAGGCCCGTTGGGTCCTCCGGGCGGCGGTACGACATCAGCGGCCGGCGTCACGGGCCCCGGCGGAGCGGGATCGGCGTATGCGAGCGGCGCCGCCGTCATGGTCGTCAGCATGCAGACGGCGGCCAGCGTGGCAAATGGGTTCAACATGAAGCGGTGACGCCTCTCGTCGGACGGATCTCGGCATTGTGTCCGTCGAATGATCGATGGATCAGGTGTCCAAACGGTGAACGCACTGCTAACAGTTCCCACCGGATAGCAGACTACAAAGCGACTAGGCACCTGTAGGTAGTCGAAAAACGTTTGTGAACAAGGTATTTCGCATCAGTGAACAATTCGAGCTGGCACAGCCCGCGGCCGTAGACCACCGTTAGGGTGGTCGGCGCCAGCTCAGCAACATGCGACTGAAGGGACCCGCACCGGATGAGGACCACCTCTATTGCGGCCGGCTGCGCAGCAATGGCCCTAACGATCGCCACCGCGGGAGTCGTGTTGGCGGCGATTGCGTCGGCCGCGCCGGCTCCGCCACCCGCTCCACCCGCCCCGACTACTGCCGCGCCGGCCCCCGCGACTCCCGCCGCCTCGGGGAGCATGCCGTCCGGCTTCATGCCGGCCGGCAGTACGACCTCCGGGGCCGGATCTCCGACCGGCAGCATGCCCTCGGGCACAACCCCTGCCGGCGCGACATCGACAACGGTGAGTTCCAGTTCTGGACTCGCAGCCGGTAGCCCAGGACCCGGCGTGAACCCTGCGGGAAAGACGTAGGTCAACGGAAACGATGAGACATTCACTTGTATTTGGCCGAGCAGCGGTGGCTTCGCTGACGGCGGTCGTTCTCAGTCTCGTTGCCATGCCAATTGCATCCGCGGACGCGGACCCGGACCCCGCCGCAGTCGATGCCTGCAAACAATTTGCCGCAGCCATCAATGTTGCCGCGACAAACTACGAAGACTTCGCCTACGCCACGGCGGGTTCGGGTAACCAGGTCGACTACGCCAGCCCCGCAGTGACAAGCTCGAACGTCACGGGCCGAACGGCGCTGCGCGAAGCCGCCGCGGCGGCGATGGGTGCTTCGGGGACGCCTGGTTTGCAACCGGAGATCGCGGGCCCGATGAGATCGTGGTCACTGCATGCGACAAAGCTGCTGCTGGTCATGGGACTTCGCGGAGGCGGCGACAAGCTCAACTCGACTGCGACAGAGCTCAACGGCGACACCCGCGACGCGCAGATGGCGTGCGCTGCAGCGGGCACCCACGCCTAGAGCAACTTGGACAAAAACGCTTGTGTCCGAGCGTGTTTGGGGTTTGCCAGCACCTCACGCGGGTCACCGCTTTCGATAATGACGCCGTCGTTCATGAACGCCAATTCGTCGGCGACCTCGCGGGCGAAACCCATCTCATGGGTGACCACCAGCATCGTCATGCCTGCACCCGCCAGGTCGCGCATCACGTCGAGGACTTCGCCCACCAATTCGGGGTCGAGCGCGGACGTCGGCTCGTCGAACAGCATGAGTTTGGGATCCATCGCCAGCGCTCTCGCGATCGCGACGCGCTGCTGCTGACCGCCCGACAGCTGGGCAGGGTAGGCATCGGCCTTGTCCGACAAGCCCACCCGGTTGAGCAGCTCGCGCGCTCGCCGTAGCGCAGTCTCCTTCTTCACCTTCTTGACGTGCACGGGGGCTTCGACGATGTTCTGTAATGCGGTGCGGTGCGGGAACAAGTTGAAATGCTGGAAAACCATCCCCACATCGCGACGCTGTTTGGCCGCCTCGCGGGGAGGCAGCTCGTGCAGCTTTCCGCGGCGCTCTCGATAGCCGACGAGTTCACCGTCAACGTATAACCTTCCCGCGCTGATGGTTTCGAGGTGATTGATGCACCGCAGAAATGTCGTCTTGCCCGAACCGGATGGACCGACGATGCACAACACACGGCCGCGCTCGACCGTGAGCGTGACGCCCTTGAGTACCTTGAGACCGCCGAAGTTCTTGCAAACCTGTTCGGCGATCACCATCGCGGTCATAGATGCTCGCCAACCGGCCTCCGCGATACGCCTCGCGAAAAATACCGCTCCAGGTAGTACTGGCCGACCATCAGGACACTTGTGATAGCTAGATACCAGGTCGCAGCCACCAGAAGCAGTGGGATCGGCTGAAACCGAGCCATGCCGATATCGTGTGCGCGACCGTATAACTCGAGCGTGTAAGGAACCGCGACGACCAGAGACGTGGTCTTCAGCATGCTGATGACCTCGTTCCCGGTCGGGGGGATGATGACCCTCATGGCCTGCGGCAGAATCGTGCGGCGCATCGTCATCCCCCAGGACATCCCCAGCGCTGTTGAGGCCTCCGTCTGCCCCTCCGGCACGGAACTGATTCCGGCCCTGATGATTTCGGCCATATATGCCGCCTCGTTCAGCCCAAGTCCGATGACGGCGAGGCCGAAGAAAAACGACATGTGCTGCAGACTGAGGTGAACGAAGCTCGGGCCGAACGGGATCCCAAGCTGAATGCTCTGGTAGAGGGTCGGAAACAGGCCCCAAAACACCAGTTGCACATACACAGGTGTGCCCCTGAATATCCAGATGTAGACCCATGACACCGATCTCAATACGGGGTTGGGCGACAGACGCATGACCGCCAGCGTCACACCCAGTGTGACTGCGAGCAGCATTGCCAGGCCGGTGAGCTGCAGAGTATTCCACGCCCCCAACGAAATTCGCGCGTCGAAAAGATACTTCCAATACGTCGACCACGAGTAGGCCTCGTTGGTGCGCACGCCGTTGAGGAACAGACCAATTAGCACGAGGATGACGCCCGCCGACACCCACCGCCACGGATGCCGCAGTGGTACCGCATCGATGGCGGCCGGCCCGGAGGTTGCGGCGGTGACCATCAGTTCACGGCGCCGTTGATTACTGGCTTGTCGATCGCCCCTTTCTGGACGTCCCAATTGGTCAGAATGGTCGCGTAGTCACCCGTTTTCATGACGTGTTCGAGCGCGGCCAGCAGCGCTTTGGCCAACGGTGATTCCTTAGGAAGGGCCCAGCCGTACGGTGCTGTCTTGAACAGCTCACCCGCGCCCACCAGCTTGCCCCCACTGTCCTTGATGGCGTACACGCTCACTGGATAATCCGCGGTCATCGCGTCAGCCTGTCCGACGACCACCGCATTGGTCACCCGGTCTTGTCCGTCGAACCTCAGTATCTCGATCGCGGGTTTACCTGCGCGTGTACACGCATCGCTCTTCGCCGGCAGTTCGATTCGGTCCTGGATCGTCCCCGTTTGTACCGCGATCTTCAACCCGCAGGCGTTGTCCGGATCGATAGGTGCGCCCGAGCGCTGGACCCAGAGGGAACCGGCTTGGAAGTACGTGACGAAATCGACTTGCTCTTCGCGCTCCCTGTTGTCCGTGAACGACGACATGCCGACATCGACGGTTCCACCCTTGATCTCGGGGATGATGCTGTCGAATACCGACTCTCGGTAGTCGACCTTGACGCCCAGCACTTCGCCGACGGCGTTCATCAGGTCGACGTCGAATCCGACGATCTTTCCGCCAGGATCCTTGTATTCGTTGGGCTTGTAGGTCGGGTCGGTTGCGACGACCAAGGTGCCAGACTTCTTGATGTTGTCGGGCAGCAAGTTGGCGATCTCGTCGACCTTGCTGGCGGTCACTGCCGTCGTTCCCGTAGGTCCGGAACTTTCGGTATTGCTGGCACAGCCGGTCGACATCAACGCAACCGCGCTGGCGACCACGCCCGCCACCAACCATTCACGTCCTCTCATGACCGGAACCCTACGACCTCATACGAAAAACCTTCAGCATCTCTGCAGCTGTGAAACACTTTCGGGCATGACTACCCGTGAATCGCCAACCCTGCTCAGGCATATGTGGAAGACCACGCTGCTTTCCGGGATCCTCTCGGTAATTCTCGGTGTTCTCGTCCTGTTGCTGCCTGGGGCCTCCGTTTTTGTCGCGGCAGTGCTGCTAGCGGCCTATCTGCTTGTCAGCGGAATCACGATGGTGGTGTTCGCATTCAGTCTGCACGTGTCGCTGGGCCAGCGGATCTGGTTGTTCATCAGCGGCGCCGCATCGGTAATTCTCGCCGTGCTGGCATTCCTCAACTTCTACAACGCCGTGTGGCTGCTCGCGATCTGGATCGGCGTGGGCTTCATCTTCCGCGGCGTTTCGACCACGATCTCGGCAATCAGTGAGCCCGATATCCCCGGCCGCGGATGGGAGATCTTCTTCGGCGTCATCAGCCTGCTCGCCGGAGTTTTCGTGCTGGCGTGGCCGCTTGAAACGTTGCCGACGCTGGTGGTCGTCGTCGGTATCTGGCTGATCGTCATCGGTGCATTCGAGATTGTGTCCGCATTCGGCATCCGCAGCGCGTCAAAGAAAGTCGGAACCGTGCCGGCGGCGAAACCGCCGGCGGAAGGAGCGACCCCATGACCGAACCGCCGAACGAGCCGCCCGCTGGGGGGCAACCCGTACCGCCGCCTCCTCCCCCGATGCCTTACGCCGGTCAGGCACCGCCGCCTGTGGCCCCGCGCAACGGGATGGGCACGACGGCGTTGGTGCTGGCGATCATCGGTCTGCTGTTCTGCTGGTCGGTGGCTGGCGGGATCATCCTCGGGATCATCGCCGTCATCCTGGGTTTCGTAGGGCGCGCACGCGTCAAGCGAGGCGAGGCGACCAACGGGGGCGTGGCGCTGGCCGGGATCATCCTGGGCTTCTTGGCGATCATCGCCGGGGTGGTGTTCATCGCCCTTTACGTCTGGGTCTTTTCGTTCTTCGGCGGTGGCGACTTTGTCGACTGCATGAACAAGGTGGGCAACGACAGCGCGGCGCAGCAGAAGTGCGCGGACGAGTTCCAGCACCACATCGAAACGCAATTCAGCGTTACGTTAACGCAGACGCCGACGCCGTAGCGGTCACAGTTGTCGCCGGCGCGGCAGGAACTCCAACGACAGCAACACGACCAATGCCGGTAACACGTGCCGCATCGACACGAACGCGTAGCGCTGATTTCCCAGTGCATGGAACTTGCGCAGATACCGGTAGAGCGATTCGAGCGCAATCCACGGATCGAGCAGGTGGATCAAGTTGTAGAAAAATGCCTGCGGTAATCCCCGGTTCTGGTTGCTGAAGATCTCCGGAAACGCTGCGAAGGCCAGCGATACCCGATGTCCGCCAAGGGCCTTGGCCGCATAGATCATGTCGACGGTGAGCCGCTCGTCGATGCCGTTAGGCGCGTCGGGCCGACGCCATGGCACGTCGAGTGTGATGTCTTGGCCGCCACCGGCCGTGGCGTAACGGTGGAATCCCTGCACGTGCCCGCAGGAGTCGCGGGCGATGATCAGCTGGATGCCTGGATAGCGGCGCTCCAGGGCGCCGTCGAGAATCATCGAGAACCCACGTTCTGTGTGAGCACCGCTGTGTGAGGCGTACAGCACTTTGGACAACTCCGCTTGCAGACCGTCGTCGAGTTCCTGCTCGGCGACGACCTCGGTGGTGATGCCGAAGTTGTGCGTTCGCTGCACCGCCTGCCGCAGGTTGCGGTACTTGCGACCCACCATGTCGAAGCTGTCGACGTCGATCACGACATCACGGCCGATGGGAATGCGCCGCATGGTTTGCCCGACCACGGCGGCGTTGCTCCACAACGGTGTTCGCCGCAGACTGCAACACAGCACCATGATCCGCCACCCGCGGCTATGGCACATGGCGACGAAATCGGCGACCAATTGCGGGAATTGAGCCTCGTCTCCGAGCGGGTCGCCGCTGACGACGGCGAAACCGATGCGGGTGCGGTACGCGATCGCGGCCGTGTCGTCGTGGTTGAAGAAGTACGATTTCTGTGACTGCATCGCGAACGGCGCGAGGGAGTCACCTTCGGTCGCGTTGATCAATCCCCAGATCCGCGGCAGGTCGTCGGGCCGAGGGCGTGACGTCGTCGGCCACATCAAGACCCACGCCGCGGCGACCATCAGCGCACTGCCGAGCAACTCGAATGACAGCACATGCGCGCCAAGGCCAATTACCAACACGACCATCGCCGCCGTCGCATGGGCAGCGGTGACCGGGCGGCCGAGGAAGATTCCGCGAGCGATCAGCGCCGCCCCCATCAGGATGGTCAGCGACCACGCCAAGCGCCCGTCAGTGTTCCAGTCGGCGTGGTGCGGGTCACGGGCGACAAGCACGACAAGCCAGCAGAAGACGCACAGGACGGCCAGCGATCCGATCCACCTCGCGGCGGGCCTGTCAACGTTGACGACAACACGCTCGCGGGCGCGGATCTTGGCGACTTTGACCGGCTGCGTCATTAGCTAAAGATACGCCCTAACTGCGCTTTGAGCCGGGAAAGTACTTCACGATTCCCTCCTGAACCACTGTGGCGATCGGTGTTCCGCTCCGGTCGAAGAAGTGCCCGCAGCCCAGTCCTCGGGAGTCGGCGGCGACGGGCGACGTGGTCGAATAGAGCACCCAATCGTTGAAGTTCACCTGCCGGTGAAACCACACCGAATGGTTGACGGTGACGGCGAAGATGCGATCGAACCCCCAAGCAAGGCCGTGGGTGGTGATGATCGAGTCGAGCACCGTCGTATCCGAGGAGTACACCATCGCCGCAGTGTGCAGCAGTGGCTCCTCGGGCATGATGCCGTCGGCTTTCATCCACACCCGGTTGTACGGGAGCCGGCCTCCCTTATCTCGCATTACCCAGGCGGGGTCGTTGGTATACCGCCAGTCGATGGGCCGCAGAGCGTTGACAAACCCCGGGACGGTCTTCTCGTATCCGCGCAGAAGCTCGTCCACCCGCGGCAGTGTGTCGGGCGCGGCGACGTCGGGTGCGTCGACCGTGTGCTCAAGCCCGCGGCCCCCAGATAGGTACGAAACCATTGCGGAGGCAAGGATTTTGCCATTCTGGACGGCATCGACGCGTCGGTTGGCAAACCTGCGTTCGTCGCGCAGATTGTCGACGTGGTACTCGATGTCGGCCGTCGTATCGCCGCCGTTGATGAACGTCACCGTCAGCGCGGCAGCCGGCAGGTCGGTGGTCACGGTCCGGGTGGCGGCGACGAGCGACTGCGCCATCAGCTGGCCGCCGAACGTGCGGGTGGGTGTTTTCGTGGGATGCGAGCCGGTGAAAGTGTTGTCGTCGATGCGCTTGAGATCGAGCGTGGCCAGGAGCTGATCGAAATCTGAGCTGACGGACAACGACCCTCCCCTACAGGTCTTCTTCTCCGATCCGATGCACGTGGATCAGGTTGGTCGAGCCTACTGTGCCAGGCGGAGCGCCTGCGACGATGACCACCAGATCACCGCGCTTGTAGCGGCCAAGGTCCAGCAGTGACTTGTCGACCTCACGGATCATGCCGTCAGTGCTCTGCATGTGCGGCACGATGAACGTCTCCGTGCCCCAGGTCAGCGCGAGCTGGCTGCGGACCTCCTGCTGGTCGGTGAACGCCAGGAGCGGCAACGGTGTGTGCAGCCGCGCGAGCCGCCGCACTGTGTCACCGGACTGGGTGAATGCCACCAATGCCTTGGCGTCCAAACGCTCGCCGATGTCGCGGGCCGCGTAGGAGATCACGCCTCGCTTCGTGCGGGGTACATGGGTCAGTGGAGGCGCGGCCGTCGAATTCTGTTCGACCGCGGCGATGATGCGCGACATTGTCTGGACGGCCTCGAGGGGGTGTCTGCCCACCGAGGTTTCGCCGGAGAGCATCAGCGCGTCGGCTCCGTCGAGCACTGCGTTGGCGACGTCGGAGGCCTCCGCGCGGGTGGGACGCGAGTTGTCGATCATCGACTCGAGCATCTGCGTCGCCACGATCACGGGTTTCGCGTTCTCCCTTGCCATCTGGATTGCGCGCTTTTGAACCAGCGGCACTTCTTCGAGTGGCAGCTCGACCCCCAGGTCGCCACGGGCGACCATGACTGCATCGAACGCGAGGACGATCGCCTCCAGATTGTCGATTGCCTCGGGTTTTTCGAGCTTGGCGATGACGGGTACGCGCCGCCCGACCCGGTCCATCACGTCGTGCACCAACTCGATATCGGCCGGCGACCGGACGAAAGACAACGCCACCAGGTCGATGCCGAGCCGCAGCGCGAACTCGAGATCCTCAATGTCCTTGTCCGACAAGGCCGGTACGGACACATTCATGCCGGGCAGCGACAAACCCTTGTGGTTGGAGACGGGACCGCCTTCGGTGACGGTGCAGATCACGTCGTCGCCTTCGATGCGTTCGACGGTGAGCGCGACCTTGCCGTCGTCGACGAGCAGACGATCGCCGGTTGCGGCGTCATGCGCGAGCTGCTTGTAGGTGGTGGACACTCGGTCGTGGGTGCCCTCGCAATCGTCGACGGTGATCCGCACTGTGTCACCGCTTTGCCAGAACGCGTGCCCAGCGGCGAATTTGCCGAGGCGGATCTTGGGTCCCTGGAGGTCGCCGAGCACACCGACCGCACGGCCGGTGACATCGGAAGCGGCGCGGACCCGGTCATAGGCGGCCTTGTGGTCGGCGTGATCACCGTGGCTGAAGTTCAGACGGGCGACATCCATGCCGACCTCGACCAGCGCCCGCACCATCTCGTCGGAGCTGGTGGCAGGGCCGATTGTGCAGACGATCTTTCCGCGTCTATTCACGGGTTCTGATCGTAGTCCCGCTCAACTGTGCAGCGTCGGCACCAGCGGAAATCCCGGCAGGTTGCGGACGACGGTCCACACGATCGTCGCGACGATCATCACGATGGAGGCCGTTCGCGTGACCACTGGCTTTCCTGCGCGTCGACGGCCCAGGACCCACGCGAGCAAGGTAGGGATGCCGACGAGCAGGAAAACATTGTCGACCACTGCTGCGGAGAGGTTCGCGTGCAGTAGGTCATGCGTCATCCGCAGGCCACCACACGCCGGGCAGTTCCAGCCTGTGAGCAGCTTGAAAGGGCACGGCGGAAAGATCGAGCCACGGACGTGCGGGTCGACAAGGCCGGTGTAGGCCAGAGCGCCGGCCAAGGCGGCACCAGTCGCAAGTGCGGTGTACGTCTTGCGGCGGCGGGTGACAGTTGTGGCAGTCACGCCATCAGCATGCCACTTCGAGATCAGAACGGCGGTGGATCGTCGTCGCCGTCCCGAGGACGTGGAGTACCAAAATAGGTTTCGTCGAACACCTTTCGCCACGCCTCTCGGCGGGCTTGGCTTAGTTTCTGGTTGCGTTCGCGCTCGGCGGTCAGGTAGCGGGCTCGGTTTTGGGCGCGGGTGGTCTTGCGCCGCGGCATCATCACGCTGCGATCCCCGCAGCGGTCGTCGACCCTAGGCTCCGGCATAGGCACTTCGCCCGTCGGCGCGCACAGAGTGGGGAAGATCAGCGCGCTGCCGGGCAGCGTGACATACGTCTGTCCGCCAGGGAGCGTCCAGATCACCGTGCCATCACGCAACTGCTTGTCGTGCCAGCCCCAAAAAGTTTTCAGAAGATGATGAAAACGGCACAGGCACTTCAGATTCGACGCGTGCGTCAACCCGCCATCGCCATGTGGGACCGTGTGGTCGATATCGCACTCGACTGCTGGGCGATCGCAATCCGGAGCCCGACACGTCAAATCCCGGGCCCGCACAAACTCCGTGAGCTTGCGCGAGGGCACATATCCCGGCTCCGGTGGCGCATCGGCGGGATGAACCAGGGGCCGTAGCCGGGCCTCGCGCGCCAATTCGGCTACTAACTCCGCTGGGATCAGCTCGCCCTTTTCCACCGCGTAGCCCGGCGCGTCGGAACCACCGTCCACGGTGGTCTGCTCGGCGACGATGTGAATAATCACCTGCGCCGGAGACGGCAACCGACCGCCCACTGGGCAGTCATCGTTGCCACACTGACACGACAGGCGGTCGTGCCCGGCACCCAACGCCCCTAAAGCGCCGGAGCGACGCTGGTCCTGCGTACGCGGATCGCCGTCGCACACGCTGTCAGCCATCGCATCCAGTCGCGAATCGAGCACATCGGCGTCGGCGAGCAACATCGTCGCCGACATCCCGGTCAACCCGTCCTCGCCTCCGCCCCAAAAGATCACCCCGCGGTTGTCGACGCACTCGCGCTTGCGCCGCACTGCGTCTTCATCGACCCTGCGCACGACGCGATCAATCGCCGCAGCCAGCCGACTTCGACTCAGGGATCCCCACCGCGGCGCGCTTGCCGCCAGCTGTCGATCCACCTTCGCGATTGCCGACTCCTCCTGAATTAGGTCGGTGCGATACGAGATGACCTGAAACGTGCGAAAATCGATGTCACCGGCCACAAACACCTCGGCCACCTGCGGCAGCCGATCACGCATTGCCCGCGCGTAGTGCATGTAGCTGCCAGCCATCGCCACGCTGCAGCGCAACGCCGCAGCGATCTCGGCGCCCGTCGCCGCCCATGTGTCGACCGCCCAGTCCTTCTCCTCATCGTGCTGCTCGCGGCGCAACTCAAACAACTCGCCGATTTTCACCAGCCGCCGCGCGATCGCTTGGTTCTCCGCGCGCGCAGCTACACAGATCTCCTCGATTAGCGCGCACGAAACGGACGTGTCCTCCGACCTATTCGAGAGCTGAATCTCTATGTGCGCCATGACATCACTATTGCAGTGGGGTACGACAATTTCGGCGCTAGAAGCTTGGGCAGCGACGTGAGCCCATGAAGTCTTAGCGTATTCTCACTATCGTGTGCGGCGTCTGAATCTGGGCAGGCGCCAGCGCCTTCGAGAAGTAGTACTCGCGGTCAGCTGCTCGGTCGTGTCGTCGGCTGCAGGTGCTGCAACCGTTGGCGACTTGTCCGCTTCGGTCTCGGACTGTTCACTTTCGGGCTGCTCAGTCTCGGAGACTTCAGCCGACGCCGCTTCGTCCTCGCTGGCGTCATCGGCCGGTTCTTCCAACTCCTCAGCCTCGTCAGCCTTCGCCTCGGGCTCTTCAGCCTCCGCGGCCGAATCTTCCACTGCCTCTTCGTCACCGACTGACTCTTGCGCGAGGCCTTCACTCTCGGACTCGACAACGCCAGGCTCGGCCTCGTCAACAGAGTCTTCTACCGGCTCGTCATCTCCGAGCACCTCTTCCTCAGACTCGTCAGCCTCATCACTATCAACGGGCGCACCCGAATCCTCTGCCGGCTCTTCGTCCTCAACCGCCTCATCCTCCGGCTCCCCAGCCTCGTCAGGCTCGACCTCAGGCTCTACAGTCTCCGAATCTTCCACTGCCTCTTCGTCACCGACTGACTCTTCGGCGAGGCCTTCACTCTCAGGCTCAACAACGCCAGGCTCGGCCTCGCCAACAGAATCTTCAGCCGGCTCGTCGTCTCCGAGCACCTCATCCGCGGGCTCTACAGCCTCCGCGGCCGAATCTTGCACTGCCTCTTCCTCACCGACTGCTTCGTCGGCAAGGCCTTGACTCTCGGCCTCGCGAACAGAATCTTCAGCCGGCTCGTCATCTCCGAGCACCTCGTCCGCGGACTCGTCAGCCTCATCACGTTCAACCGGCGCACGCGAATCCTCTGCCGGCTCTTCGTCCTCAACCGCCTTATTCTCCGGCTCCGCAGCCTCGTCAGGCTCGACCTCGGGCTCTAGAGCCTCCGAATCTTCCACTGCCTCTTCGTCACCGACTGACTCTTCGGCGAGGCCTTCACTCTCGGGCTCAACAACCTCAGGCTCGGCCTCGCCGACAGAATCTTCAGCCTCGTCAGCATCAACCTCCGCGGCCGAATCGTCTACCGGCTCCTCAGCCTCGTCGGCGCCGTCGGGCTGCACGTCGGGTGTGAAGTCCTCAGCGCCCCCGTCGTCGGCGGAGTCCTCGTCGTCCTGAGCAGCGACGGCCACACCCGCGACGACACCGCTGGGTGCAGCGACTGCAGCCAGCTCCTTTGTCCACTCCATCAAGTCCGAATCTTCAGCTGTGACGGCCTGTTTCGGCGCTTTCGCCTCCGGCTCCGGCTTCTTCGTCTCCTTTTGGGAGCGTTCGCGCGGCTTACCAGCAAGGCTCGCCGGATCTTCGCGTCCCTTCGGTGCCAGCACGATGTATACGACGGCGCCGATGAAGACGAATGTCGACGTGAACGAGTTGATCCGGATACCTGCGATGTGCGTGGCCGTGTCACTGCGCAGCAACTCGATCCAGAACCGGCCGATGCAATAGCCCGCGACATACGTCGCGAACAGCCGGCCGTGTCCCAGCTGGAACCGGCGATCGATGTAGATCAGTGCCACGAAAATCAGAACATTCCAGAGCAACTCGTACAGGAACGTCGGCTGGACGGTGGCGACCACGTGCCCGGTTGATACGCCGTCCAGCGAGTGCGGATCGATGATTCCGGAAGGGTCGCGCCGATCGTAGATCGCCAAGCCCCACGGCATGGTGGTAGCCCGGCCGTACAACTCCTGGTTGAAGTAGTTGCCTAGACGCCCGATGGCCTGTGCCAGGACGATGCCGGGCGCGATCGCGTCGCCGAAGGCAGGCAACGGGATACCCCGCTGGCGGCATCCGATCCAAGCGCCGACCGCACCGAGCGCGACAGCACCCCAAATGCCGAGGCCGCCGTCCCAGATCTTCAGCGCGGCAATGAAACCGGCACCGTCGTCGCCGAAGTAAGTCTTCCAGTCCGTCATCACGTGGTATAGCCGGCCGCCGATGAGGCCGAACGGCACCGCCCACAGCGCGATGTCGTAGATGACTCCGCGCTCTCCGCCGCGCGCCGCCCATCGCCGGTCACCGATGACCAACGCAACGATGATGCCGACGATGATGCACACGGCGTAGGCGCGAATCGGCAACCACCCCAGATGCCAGACACCTTGCGGCGGGCTCGGGAACGAAGCCAGGAACGTAGTCACGCCGGAATCCTTTGCCGCACCCCGTCCGCCAATTCCTCTGTCAATGTTGCCACTTTCGCGACTCCCCCCTCGCCCAGGGCGGACACCAGCGCCGACCCGACGATCACGGCGTCGGCGTATGCGCCGATCTCAGCGGCCTGTTCCCGCGATCTCACGCCCAGCCCCACTCCGACGGGAATGTCCGCCACCTCCTTGATTCGGCGCACCAGTTCGGGTGCCGCGTGTGACACCGCATCGCGGGCGCCCGTGACCCCCATTGTCGAGGCGGCATAGACGAATCCGAGCGAAGCCTCGACCGTTGCAGCAAGTCGTTGCTGGGTCGACGACGGCGCCACCAGAAAGATTCGGTCAAGCCGATGTTTGTCCGACGCCGCCAGCCATAGTTCGGCCTCGTCGGGAATGAGATCTGGTGTGATCATCCCGAGGCCTCCGGCCGCGGCAAGATCGCGCGCGAACGCGTCGACGCCGTATCGCAGCACGGGATTCCAATACGTCATCATCACGGCTCGCCCACCCGCCTCACTGACCGCCTCGACAGCGCGCAATGAGTCTCGTACGTGCACGCCGCCGCGTAATGCTGCCGCCGTCGCCGTCGCGATCGTCGGCCCGTCCATGCCCGGATCGGAGTAGGGAATGCCGACTTCGACGATATCGCAACCGGATTCCACCAATGTCGCCATTGCGGTGAGCGACGTCGGGACGTCGGGGTATCCGGTCGGGAGATAGCCGATCAGCGCAGACCGGTCATGTTGGCGGCACGACGCGAAAAGCTCGGCCAGCCGGGCTGTCTCAACCACGCGCCGTGTCCTCGTCCCCGAGAAGGCCGAACCACTTCGCCGCGGTTGCGACGTCCTTGTCGCCGCGCCCGGACAGATTGACGACGACGATGCCGCCCCGGCCGATCTCGACCGCCAGCGGCAGCGTGCCCGCGACGGCATGAGCCGATTCGATCGCAGGGATGATGCCTTCCGTACGACACAGCAACCGGAACGCATCCATCGCTTCGGTGTCTGTGATCGGCCGATACTGCGCTCGCCCGATATCCTTGAGCAGCGCATGTTCGGGCCCGACGCCCGGGTAGTCCAATCCTGCCGAAATCGAATGGCTTTCGATGGTTTGGCCATCGTCATCCTGCAGCAGGTAAGAGAACGAGCCCTGGAAGGCGCCCGGTGAACCACCAGTGAATGTCGCTGCGTGCCTGCCCGTTTCGACGCCGTCGCCGGCCGCTTCGAAACCGATCAGCTGGACGCCGGGGTCGTCGATGAACGCATGGAAGATACCGATCGCATTTGACCCGCCCCCGACGCACGCGGTCACCGCGTCGGGCAGCCGGCCGGCCTGCGCCTGGATCTGCACTCGTGTTTCCAGGCCGATGACGCGTTGGAAGTCGCGCACCATCATCGGAAACGGGTGCGGACCCGCGGCCGTGCCGAAGCAGTAGTAGGTGCGGTCAGCATTGGTCACCCAGTCGCGAAACGCCTCGTTGATCGCGTCCTTGAGCGTCCGTGATCCCGACGTCACCGACACCACCTCGGCGCCGAGAAGTCGCATCCGGGCGACATTCAGCGCTTGCCTAGCGGTGTCCACCTCGCCCATGTAGATCACGCATTCAAGCCCGAGCAGCGCGCACGCCGTCGCCGTGGCTACCCCATGTTGTCCGGCGCCAGTTTCCGCGATCACCCGCGTCTTACCCATCTGCTTGGCCAGCAGCGCTTGCCCCAGAACGTTGTTGATCTTGTGAGAACCAGTGTGGTTCAGATCTTCTCGCTTGAGAAAGATTCGCGCGCCGCCTACATGCTCGGTGAGCCGGGCGGCTTCGTAGAGCGGCGACGGCCTGCCGCTGTAGTGCGTCTGCAACCGATCCAGCGTGTCGAGGAATTCCTGGTCGGCGCGAGCCTTCTCGTAGGCAGCGGTCACTTCTTCGATAACCGCCATCAGCGCCTCGGGCACGAACCGCCCGCCGTACACACCGAAATGGCCTCTGGCGTCGGGATCGTGAGCAGTGGGTTCGGCGACGGCCGCACTCGACCGCGGAAGGTCCGTGCCGCTCACCGAGCAGTTTTCGGGCATGACGGATGTCTGCCTGCCGTCACCAAATCCGCCACGGCACTACGCGGATCGCCACTTGTCACCAATCCTTCGCCGACGAGCACAGCGTCCGCGCCCGCGCCCGCGTACGCCAGCAGATCCGCGGTGCCGCGGATTCCCGACTCGGCAATGCGAATGACGTCCGTCGGCAACCCTGGCGCGATACGCGCGAAGACGTCGCGGTCGACCTTCAGCGTCTTGAGGTCTCGCGCGTTGACGCCGATCACCCGTGCACCGGCCTGCAGCGCGCGATCGGCCTCCTCTTCGGTGTGCACCTCGACCAGAGGGGCCATGCCGAGTGACTCCGTGCGGTCGATCATCGCCGCCAGAGCCGGCTGGTCGAGCGCAGCGACGATCAGCAACAGCATGTCTGCGCCGTGCGCGCGCGCCTCGTGAATCTGGTAGGGCCGCACGATGAAATCTTTGCGCAGCACCGGGATTGACACCGCCGCGCGCACAGCGTCGAGGTCGTCGAGCGAGCCGCGGAACCGCCGCCGTTCGGTCAGCACGCTGACGATTCGCGCGCCACCCTCCTCATACGCGCGTGCCAGTTTCGCCGGATCAGAGATAGCGGCCAGATCTCCGCGGGAGGGACTGGCACGTTTCACTTCTGCGATCACGCCGATGCCGGGTTCGCGCAACGCGGCCATCACGTTTCGGGGCGGCGGAACATCTTCGGCCGCGGCCTTGAGTTCGGCCAGCGGTACTTCGGCCTCTCGTGCGGCAACATCGGCACGAACTCCTTCAAGGATGGAGTCGAGCACGTTTGCCGAACTCATGGCGTGTCGGCTCCTTCCTCCACGATCTAGCCGACGTGCGATCGAACATTCGAAAGGGTAGCCGCCGCGGGCTTGCCGTCCCTCACCGGGTTGGGTCGTCGCCTTCGTCCAGGGCGTCCCAGATCGTCCGTTCCGACGCCGTCGCGGGTGCATCTCCGCCGCCCGCCGCGGTGCGGCGTCGGGCCGGTGACATGTACTTCTCCGTGCGCGACGTCCCCCGCACCGCCGACCGCATCAACAGCACCGCGGCCAGCAAAGTCGCCACCGCGGCAACCAGTGTGAGCACCGCTCCCCAGTTCTGCCGCGAACTGCCCACCAGCCAGACCACCGGCACGTCCGCGAGCTGCGCGGCGCGCGGCGCGACATCTGGCGTGGTCCAAAGCGTGATCGCCAGGTAGGCGGCACCGGCGCTCACCACAGCCACAAGCACCGCCACCAGCCGCAGTGGCCAGCCCCGCACCGCCAGCGCCGCGACCGCCGCGGCGAGCAGCAGGACCGCGAACGGAATCAGCCCCGTCGACCACGATCCGCCCGACAAGGTCGTCGTACGTGGCTGGCCAAGACCGTCGGCGGAACGCAACACCACCCACGGCAGCCGCGACGCCAGCCACAATCCGATCGCCGCCAGCACCAGTAGCAGCTGCGCGACGCGGGTCACGGGGACTTCAGCGTCTCTGCGGCCGCGATCGCGTTGAGCACCGCTTTCGCCTTGTTGGCGGCTTCGGTGTATTCGTAGGGGCCGTTGGAGTCGGCGACCACACCACCGCCGGCCTGCACGTACGCGGTCCCGTCGCGCATCAACGCGGTGCGGATCGCGATCGCGAAGTCGGCGTTGCCGGCGAAATCCAGGTACCCGACCACCCCGCCGTAGAGCCCGCGCCGCGTCTTCTCCACTTCTTCGATCAGCTCCATCGCCCGCACCTTTGGCGCGCCCGACAACGTGCCGGCGGGAAAGCAGGCGGTGACGGCGTCCAGCGCGGTCTTTCCCTCGGCGAGCTGGCCGGTGACCGCCGACACCAGGTGCATGACGTGGCTGTATCGCTCGATGTGGCTGTAGTCGTCGACGCGCACGGTGCCGGGCACGCACACTCGGCCCAGGTCGTTGCGGCCGAGGTCGACGAGCATCAGGTGCTCGGCACGCTCCTTCTCGTCGGAAAGCAACTCCTTTTCCAGCAGGATGTCTTCTTCCTCGGTGTCGCCACGCCAGCGTGTGCCGGCGATGGGGTGCGTGGAAGCCCAGCCATCCTTGACTGTGACCAGCGCTTCGGGACTGGACCCGACGATCGAAAAGTCAAGGCTGCCATCGCGTTTCGGAATATTCAGCACGTACATGTACGGGCTGGGGTTGGACACCCGCAGCATGCGGTACACGTCGATCGGGTCGGCATTGGTGTCCATTTCGAAGCGCTGAGACGGCACAACCTGGAACGCCTCGCCGGCCTCGATGTCGCCTACCAGGCGTTCGACGACGGCGGCGTACTCCTCGAGGCTGCGCTGCGAACGGTGTATCGGTTGCGGCCGGTCGAACGTCGCCACGCTGGACGGCAGCTGCTGGCCCAGCGCCTCAGTCATCACGTCGAGCCGCGCGACCGCATCGTCGTAGGCCCAATCGACGCGTTCGTCAGTGCCGTTCCAGTTCACGGCGTTGGCGATCAGCGTGATCGTGCCCTCGTGATGGTCGACGGCCGCGACGTCGGTGGCCAGCAGCAGCACCATGTCGGGCAGATTCAGGTCATCGACCGCCAGCTCGGGCAGCCGCTCCAGCCGGCGCACCAGGTCATAGGCGAAGAACCCGACCATGCCGCCCGACAGCGGGGGCAGGCCCGCCAACGGTTCGGTGGCGAGCAGGTCCATCGTGGCGCGCAAGGCCGCCAGCGGGTCACCGCCCTGCGGTGCGTCCTGCGGCGTCACGCCGATCCAGGCGGCCTGCCCGTCGTGTACGGTCAGCGCCGACGGTGCGCCGGCCCCGATGAACGACCACCGCGACCACGACCGCCCGTTCTCGGCGGACTCCAGCAGGAACGTGCCGGGCCGGTTCGCGGCGAGCTTGCGATACGCCGACAGCGGCGTCTCGCTGTCGGCGAGCACCTTTCGCGTGACCGGCACGAACCGATGCTCGGTCGCCAGCACGCGAAACTGCTCACGCGTGGTGGTGGGCGATGAGCCGCTTGCGCGAAGCGCAGACGGCACAGTGAGGTCGTCGGTCGAGGTCACGTGGTCTAGCGTAGACACCGTGAAACGTGGTGACCTCGTGGACGAGTTCGAACTCCCCGATCAGACCGGCAAGGAACGCAAGTTCAGCGAATTCCTCGCCGACGGGCCGGTAGTGCTGTTCTTCTATCCTGCCGCCGGGACGCCGGGCTGCACCAAAGAGGCGTGCCATTTCCGCGATCTGGCAACCGAATTCGCCGACCTCGGTGCCTCACGTGTCGGAATCAGCACCGACCCGGTGGCCAAGCAGGCCAAGTTCTCGGATAACCACAGCTTCGACTATCCGGTGCTGTCCGACGCCGATGGCACCGTGGCGTCGACGTTCGGCGTCAAACGCGGGCTGTTGGGCAAGCTGATGCCGGTCAAGCGGACGACGTTCGTCGTCGACACCGACCGCAAGGTGCTGGAGGTGATCTCCAGCGAGGTCAACATGAACACCCACGCCGACAAGGCGCTGGAGGTGTTGAAAGCGCGGCGCTCGGCTTAATCCGCAAGTTCCGCGCAGTCGCAAGGCAAACACCTGATTCC
>DATBFF010000237.1:0-3781 GCA_036558625.1 Mycobacterium sp.
AGCTGGAGAAGTTCCAGTGGTTCGTCCGCGCGCACTTGGAAAGCGCCGGTGGATCATTGGCGCACAAGGGCGCTCGCACCGAAGCCGGCGCGGCCAAGAAAGCCAAAGGCAAAGCCTGAGTTTCGCGCTTCATGTGACGTCTGATCGCCGCAGGTTTCGCAGACCGCCGCTCGGCTAATCAAATCCGAAGTTCGCCGTTGGAGTCCTACGACGACGAAGTCTGTTGCGCGCTGGCGGTTTCGCGGTTTTTGCGCTGGGCGCGATAGATCGACACATCGGAGCGGGTGACCAACAGGTAGGCGATGCCAACCGCGACCATCGCGCATGGCAGCACCGAAAACGACCCGGTCATCTCTGCGACCATGATCATCACCGCGAGCGGCGCGTGAGCGACGCTGCCGAAACACGCCATCACGCCGACGACGACGAACACGCCGGGCTTGTCCGGCAACCACGGCACATCGACCAGCTCGCCGAGCCGCCACAGAGCGGCACCGGTGAACGCGCCGATCACAATGCCCGGGCCGAATATTCCGCCCGACCCGCCGGTGCCGATCGACAGCGCGGTCGCGACGATCTTCGCCACCGGCAACAGCACCAGCACCCACAGCGGAATCCCCAGCAGCCCATCGTCGGCGGCCTTCTGCGCCCAGCCGTAGCCGCTGGCGAGAATCTGCGGCAGCGCCAGTGCGAGCAGCCCGACGAGAAGCCCCCCGATGGCCGGCTTGAGCACCTTGTTGCCGGGCAGCCAACGGCTCAGTTCGACTGTGCCGTAAAACGTTTGGGCATAGAGTAAGCCCACGCCCGCAGCGACCACCCCGAGCACCACGAACCAGATCAGCTGCAGCGGTTGGTGAAACTCGAAGTCTGCGGCGACGAACCCGAACAGCGGATCGAAGCCGAGTATCGAACCCAGTACCGCGTAGGCCGTCGCCGAAGTGAAGAAGCCGGGAATCAGGGCCTTGTAGTCGAAGTCTTCGCGGTAGACGATAGAGGCGGCCAGTACCGCGCCTCCCAATGGTGCGCCGAAGATCGCGCCGATACCCGAGCCGATGCCCAGCGACACCGCGACGCGGCCGTCCTCGTCGGGCAGGTTGAGCTGGCGGGCCAGCAGCGAGCCGAATCCTGCCGAGATGTGTGCGGCGGGGCCCTCGCGGCCGCCGGATCCGCCGGAGCCGATCGTCAGTGCGCTGGCGACGGTCTTCACGACGATTGCGCGGATGCGGATCGCCCGCGGATCGGTGTGCACGGCCTCGATGGCGTTGTCGGTGCCGTGGCCTTCGGCCTCGGGTGCGAACTTGGCGACCAGCAGCGCTGAGACAAGCGCACCGCCGCACGTCACCAACGGGATTGCCCACGGCCGGGGATAGCCGGGCGACCCCGGGTCGCCGCCGTCACCGACTGGCGTGGGGATGCGGTAGCCGGCGAGGTAGCCCAGCAGAAACTGGCCGGCATAGTCCAGTGCGAGGTAGAAGACCACGGCGCCCAAGCCGGCGATGATGCCGATCGTGACGCCGAGGATCAGCCATTTGCGCAGGTACCCGGCCCGGGCCAGTGACGCGCCGACCCACTGCTTGGCTCTGCTGGCGGACGAGCGCAGCGGTGCCGGCATTCACCGGATGGTAGTCGCGCATCGTGGCCCAATACCGTTAACGCACGGCCGTCCAACCGCCGATCGCTTTGGCCGCCGGCCGTCGTCGGCGACCCGGTGCTCAACCCCGGCCCGTAGCCGTCGAGCAGAAATCGGTGAATGAGCACCGTGCTCAGAACTACGATCACCAATTAATCCCTCGATAGGGAGAACTGTCATGACCGCACTGCCCGATTGGGACATCGTCAGCGACGCCGAACTGGCGTCCGCTGCGGCAGCCGGCGACCGCAACGCGTTCGCCGGAATCTACGACCGCTACGCCGATCGGCTGCACGACTTCTGTATCGGGATGCTGCGCGACCGCGACGCCGCCGCGGATTGTGTGCAAGACACGTTCTGCGCAGCTGCGACTCGGCTGACGCAACTGAGGGACGCCGACAAGTTGCGGCCGTGGCTGTATGCGATCGCCCGCAACGAGTGTCTGCGCTGCATCCGGGCCCGCGGGCGTGAACGGGCCTACGACGAGGTGCCCGAGGCGGAGTCCGGCGATGCCGGTCCGGAGACGCTCGCGGCGCGTGGCGAACTGGCTGAGTTGATCAGCGAGGCCGCGGGCGGGCTGTCCGACCGCGACCGTTCGGTGCTGGAACTGGCGTACCGCCACGGTCTCGACGGCGCCGAACTCGCTGACGCACTTGGGGTTAGCACTGCCAACGCGAAAAAGTTGATGCAGCGCCTGCGTGACACGGTCGAACGTTCCCTGGGTGCCCTGCTGGTGTCACGGCGGGTGAAAGCGAATCCGGACGCGTGCCCTGAATTGGGTGAGATCCTCAGCGGCTGGGACGGACAATTCACTGTCCTGATGCGCAAACGGATTGCGCGCCATATCGAGTCGTGCCCAATCTGCGACGAAGAGCGCCGCCGGCTGGTCAGCCCAAGCGCGCTGCTCGGTGCGGTGCCGGTGTTTATCCCGGCACCCGAATACCTGCGCGGCCGCACGCTGGACCAGATCCACCTGACGGCCAGCGACTCGGCATTGACCGAAAACAACGATGCCGCAAAGGATGTCACCGCGATCCATGAGACCAGTGCGCCCGATGTGATCGACGGCGTCGACGATGTCGAGCAGACCTCCCGCCGTAGCCTGCTGCCGGCGATACTCGCCGCAATCGCGCTGATCGCCGTGCTCGGGTTGAGCGTCTTGTGGCTGCAGCAGCGCAGCGCGCACGTCACGCCGGCCAATGTCACCAAATCGGTTGCGCCGCCGACCAGTGTCGCGCCCCGCATCCTCGCCCCGGCACCGGCCGGCCCCCCGCCGGCGGCTCCGTCCGAACAACCCGTCACCACCACCATCCCTGCTCTCACGACGGTGCCGCGGGTGCAGTCGACGCCGGTCGTCGCGCCGCCGGCACCGCCGCCCCCGCCATCGCAGGCAGGGCCGTCATCGGGGACGCTGACGGCGCCGGTGTTCACGCCGCCGCCGCGACCGCCGGTGATCGAACAGCCACCGGTCATCCAAGAGCCACCGAGTTCGAATCCATCGCCGGTCAAGCCGCCGGTGAAGCCGCCCGTGGTGAAGCCACCGGTCAGGGTCCCGACGGCCACGATCGTCATCTCGCCGCCTCCGCCGCCTAACGGACCGATCCTGTAGCGCGGCTAGTTTTCCCGGACGATTTTGATTGTCTGCAGTTTCGAGTCGGACGCATCCGGCAACGCCATACCGGCCTCGACGCCGGAGCGCAGGTAGTCGATAACGGCCTTGTTCAGTCGTTCCCCGGGGACGACGGCCGGGATGCCGGGTGGGTATGGTGTAATCTGTTCTGCCGCAACGCGTCCCGCTGCGTCAGCGGCGGACACCATTTCGGTAGGTCCGAAGAACGCGTCACGCGGCAGAGCCACTGTTTCCAGCTGAATCTCCTCCGGTGTGGGAAGGTCCATTTGCGGCGGCGGGTCGAAGTCGTCGGCCGCTTGTCGCCACGCGGTCAGCGCGTCGACGAGCCGGTCGGCGGTGTCGGGGCCGTCGGCGAACGACATGGTCGCGAGGATGCGCCGATGATCCGACATCCCGGTGTCGATGTGGCGGTTCTCCCGCAACCAGTCGGCGGCCTGATAGCCCGAGGTTCCGGTCGCCGACACATCGATGAGGATTTGCATCCGGTCAAGGTCATGGGAGGCTTCCTCACCGAGCAGTTC
>DATBFF010000238.1:0-23594 GCA_036558625.1 Mycobacterium sp.
TTCCTCGACGAGCCGCGGATCGCCGAGCGGGTCGCCAAGGCCCGCACCCGCGGCGGATACCTCTCCGACATCAAGGGTTTCGACTCCGAGTTCTTCGCGCTGTCGAAGATGGAAGCCGACAACATCGACCCGCAGCAGCGCATGGCCCTCGAATTGACGTGGGAGGCTTTGGAACACGCGCGCATCCCGGCGTCGAGCCTGCGCGGCGAGAGCGTCGGCGTGTTCGTCGGCAGCTCGACCAACGACTACAGCTTCCTGGCGATGTCGGACCCGTCGGTCGCGCACCCGTATGCGATCACCGGCACAGCGAGCTCGATCATCGCCAACCGGGTGTCCTACTTCTACGACTTCCGCGGGCCGTCGGTGGCTGTCGACACCGCCTGCTCGAGCTCGCTGGTTGCCGTGCATCAGGGCGTGCAGGCGCTGCGCAGCGGCGAGGCCGACGTGGTACTCGCGGGCGGCGTCAATGCACTGGTGACCCCGGCGGTGACGCTGGGCTTCGACGAGGTCGGCGGCGTGCTCGCGGCCGACGGGCGGATCAAGTCGTTCTCCTCCGACGCCGACGGCTATGCCCGCTCGGAGGGCGGGGGCATGCTGGTGCTCAAGCGCGTCGACGACGCGCGCCGCGACGGCGATGCGATTCTCGCCGTGATCGCCGGCAGCGCGGTCAACCACGACGGCCGGTCCAACGGCCTGCTTGCCCCGAATCCCGACGCACAGGCCGATGTGCTGCGCCGCGCGTACAAGGACGCCGGCATCAACCCGCGCGGTGTGGACTACATCGAGGCGCATGGCACCGGCACGATCCTTGGCGACCCGATCGAAGCCGAAGCGCTGGGCCGCGTCGTCGGGAAGGGCCGCCCCGCCGACAAGCCCGCGCTGTTGGGTGCGGTGAAATCCAATGTGGGGCACCTGGAGTCAGCGGCGGGGGCTGCCAGCCTGGCGAAGATGGCGCTGGCCCTGCAACACGACAAGCTGCCGCCGTCGATCAACTATGCCGGGCCCAACCCGTACATCGACTTCGACGCGGTGCACCTGAAGGTCGCCGACACCGTCACCGACTGGCCGCGGTATTCCGGCTACGCGATCGCCGGTGTCTCCGGCTTCGGGTTCGGCGGCGCGAACGCGCATCTGGTGCTCCGCGAGGTGTTGCCGCGCGACGTCATCGAGAAGGAGCCCGAGCCGGAGCCTGTTGTCGAGGAGAAGGTCGAGGAGAAGTCCGGCACCTACGTGGGTGGCGTGCTGATCGAGGACGACGACGAGGAATCCGACTTCTACGGCGTGCACGCAACGGAGGTCAATGAGGCTGAGCACGAACTTCCGGGACTGACCGACGAGGCATTGCGGCTGCGGGAGATCGCACTCGAAGAGTTGGAGTCTGGCGAGCAGCCGGTTCCCGTTGTGCCGCTGGTGGTTTCGGCGTTCTTGACGTCACGGAAGAAGGCGGCGGCTACCGAGCTGGCCGACTGGATGGAAACCGAGGAGGGGCAGGCGTCGTCGCTTGAGTCGATCGGGCGGGCGTTGTCGCGGCGCAACCATGGTCGGTCGCGCGCGGTGGTGCTGGCCCACGACCACGACGAGGCGATCAAGGGTCTGCGCGCGATCGCCGAAGGCAAGCAGCGGCCGAACGTGTTCACCGCCGACGGCCCGGTCACCAACGGGCCGGTGTGGGTGCTGGCCGGTTTCGGCGCGCAACACCGCAAGATGGCCAAGAGCCTGTATGTGCGCGACGAGGTGTTCGCGGACTGGATCAACAAGGTCGACGCGCTGATTCAGGACGAGCGCGGCTACTCGATCGTCGAGCTGATCCTCGACGACGCACAGGATTACGGCATCGAGACCACCCAGACCGTGATCTTCGCGATCCAGGTCGCGCTCGGTGAACTGCTCCGCCACCATGGGGCCAAGCCCGCCGCGGTCGTCGGACAGTCGCTGGGTGAAGCCGCGGCCGCGTATTTCGCCGGCGGCCTGACGCTTGCCGACGCCACCCGCACGATCGCCTCGCGTGCGCACCTGATGGGCGAGGGCGAGGCGATGCTGTTCGGCGAGTACATCCGGCTGATGGCGCTGGTCGAATACTCCGCAGACGAGATCAAGACCGTCTTCTCCGACTTCCCGGACCTCGAGGTGTGCGTCTACGCCGCGCCCACGCAGACCGTCATCGGCGGCCCGCCCGAGCAGGTCGACGCGATCATCGAGCGCTGCGAGAAAGAGGGTAAGTTCGCCCGCAAGTTCCAGACCAAGGGCGCCAGCCACACCCAGCAGATGGATCCGCTGCTGGGCGAGCTGGCCGCGGAGCTGATCGGCATCGAGGCGCGCCCGACGACTATCGGCTACTACTCCACCGTGCACGAGGGCAGCCTCATCCGCCCGGGTCAGGTGATCCACGACGTCGACTATTGGAAGAAGGGGCTGCGGCATTCCGTCTACTTCACGCACGGGATCCGCAACGCCGTCGACAACGGCCACACCACTTTCCTCGAGCTGGCGCCGAATCCGGTGGCGCTCATGCAGGTTGGGCTGACCACGGCGTCTGCCGGTCTGCCCGACGCACAGCTGATCCCGACGCTGGCGCGCAAGCAAGACGAGGTCGAGTCGATGGTCTCGACCATGGCGCAGCTGTTCGTGCACGGCCACGGCCTCGACGTCCGCACGCTCTTCAGCCGTGCGGAATCTCCGCAGGACTATGCGAACATCCCGCCGACCCGGTTCAAGCGCAAGCAACACTGGCTCGACGCGCACTTCACCGGCGACAGCTCGGTGATGATGCCCGGCAACCACGTCGCGATGCCCGACGGCCGCCACGTCTGGGAGTACGCCGCCAAGGGTGAAACTGACCTGGCTGCGCTGGTGAAATCTGCTGCTGCACAGGTTCTTCCGGATGCGACGCTGACGGCGTCGGAGCAGCGCGCCCTGCCCGGCGAGGGTGCCCGGTTGGTGACGACGCTGACGCGGCACCCCGGCGGCGCGTCGGTGCAGGTGCACGCCCGCATCGACGAGTCGTTCACGCTCGTCTACGACGCGGTGGTCAGCCGGGCCGGCCAGGCGCCGGCGCTGCCGAGTGCCGTGGCCGTCGGAACGGTTGCCGCGCAACCGGTTACCGAAGACGCGGAGCCTTCCTCCGCCGAAGATCCGGATGCCGAAATCCTGCACGACAACCTCGCCGCGGGTGCCGGCTTGGCCGCTGGCTTCGCGAAGTGGTCGCCGGATTCGGGTGAGACCGTCGGGCAGCGGCTGGCGACGATCGTGGCCAGCGCCATGGGCTACGAGCCCGAAGACCTGCCGTGGGAGGTGCCGCTGATCGAGCTCGGACTCGACTCGCTGATGGCGGTGCGGATCAAGAACCGCGTCGAGTACGACTTCGACCTGCCGCCGATCCAGCTGCAGGCGGTGCGCGACGCGAACCTGTATGCGGTCGAGAAGCTGATCGAGTACGCGATCGAGCACCGCGACGAGGTGGCCGATCTGCACGAGTACCAGAAGACCAAGACTGCCGACGAGATCGCAGAAGAACAGGCGCGGATGCTGTCCGGTGCGACCACGTCGACGATCACCGCCCCGACACCCGACCCACAGGCGCCGCCGGAAACGCAGGACGTTCCGCCCCCGCCGCCGTCGGACAACCCGCAAGGCCCAGCGCGGGAAGACAAGCCGGACTTGGCAGGCGCTGCGGCAGCGCTCAGTCAAGAGGCCGTCACCGAGGCGCTGGGCGCCGACGTCCCGCCGCGCGACGCATCCGAGCGCGTCACGTTCGCGACGTGGGCGATCGTCACCGGACGCTCGCCGGGCGGCATCTTCAACGAGCTGCCCGCGCTCGACGACGACGCAGCGCAGAAGATGGCGCAGCGGCTTTCGGAGCGCGCAGACGGCCCGATATCGGTCGAGGACGTCAAGTCGTCGCAGACCATCGAGGCGCTGGCCGACAAGGTCCGGCAGTATCTGGAGGCCGGCCAGATCGACGGGTTCGTGCGCACCATTCGTGCCCGGGAAGAGGGCTCAAACAAGGTTCCGGTGTTCGTGTTCCACGCCGCCGGCGGCTCGACGGTGGTCTACGAGCCGCTGCTGAACAGGCTGCCACCGGACACCCCAATGTACGGGTTCGAGCGCGTCGAGGGCACCATCGAAGAGCGTGCAGCGCAATACATTCCGAAGCTGCGTGAGATGCAGGGCGACGGCCCGTTCATCCTGGTCGGCTGGTCGCTGGGCGGTGTGCTGGCCTACGCGTGTGCGATCGGGCTGGCCGAGCAGGGCTGCGACGTACGGTTCGTTGGTCTCATCGACGTCGTGCGCGCCGGTGAGGAGATTCCGCAGACCACCGAAGAAACCCGCAAGCGCTGGGAGCGCTACGCGCGGTTCGCCGAGCGGACGTTCAACGTCACGATCCCCGAAATCCCCTACGAGCATTTAGAAACGCTCGACGACGGGGGCCAGGTGCAGTTCGTGCTGGAAGCGGTGAAGCAGAGCGGGGTGCAGATTCCCGGCGGCATCATCGAGCACCAGCGCACGTCGTATCTGGACAACCGTGCCATCGACACCGCCGTGATCCGGCCCTACGACGGGCACGTCACGCTGTACATGGCCGACCGCTACCACGACGACGCAATCATGTTCGAGCCGCGCTACGCCACCCGCAAACCCGACGGCGGCTGGGGCGAGTTCGTCTCGGACCTCGAGGTGGTGCCGATCGGCGGCGAGCACATCCAGGCGATCGACGAGCCGATCATCGCCAAGGTCGGTGCGCACATGAGCCAGGCACTCGCCAAGATCGAAAACGAGGTAACCGCCAAGTGACCGACGTCGCGCCCGTCCACCACGCGATCACCACCGCCGAGAAGCTCGCCGATCTTCGCGAAAAGCTGGAACTGGCCAAGGAACCCGGCGGCGAGAAGGCCGTTGCCAAGCGCGACAAGAAGGGCATTCCCAGTGCCCGCGCCCGCATCCATGCGCTGGTCGACCCGGGCAGCTTCCTGGAGATCGGCGCGTTGTGCAAGACGCCCGGCGACCCGGGCGCGCTGTTCGGCGACGGCGTGGTCACCGGCCACGCCCGCATCAACGGCCGCCCCGTCGGGGTGTTCAGCCACGACCAAACGGTGTTCCAGGGCTCGGTCGGCGAGATGTTCGGCCGCAAGGTAGCCAAGCTGATGGAGTGGGTGGCCATGGTCGGCTGCCCGATCATCGGCATCAACGACTCGGCGGGAGCGCGCATTCAGGATGCGGTGACCTCGCTGGCGTGGTACGCCGAGTTGGGCCGCCGCCACGAGCTGCTGCGCGGCCTCGTTCCGGAGATTTCCATTATCCTCGGGAAATGTGCTGGGGGAGCGGTGTATTCGCCGATCCAGACCGACATGGTCGTCGCGGTGCGCGACCAGGGCTACATGTTCGTCACCGGCCCTGACGTCATCAAGGACGTCACCGGTGAAGACGTCAGCCTCGACGAGCTCGGCGGCGCCGACGCACAGGCCCGCTACGGAAACATCCACCAGGTCGTCGAATCCGAGACTGCCGCATTCCAATACGTCCGCGACTATCTGAGTTTCCTGCCGGCCAACACCTTTGACGACCCGCCAACCGTCAACCCCGGGATGGAGCCGGAAATCACGCCGCACGACCTCGAACTCGATGCGATCGTGCCCGACAACGACAACACGGCCTACGACATGCACGAGATTCTGCTGCGGATCTTCGACGACGGCGACGTGTTCGACGTGGCCGCGCAGCGGGGCCCGGCGATGATCACCGCCTTCGCCCGCGTCGACGGCCGGCCGGTGGGTGTGATCGCCAACCAGCCGATGCACATGTCGGGCGCCATCGACAACGAGGCGTCCGACAAGGCGGCCGGATTCGTCCGGTTCTGCGACTCATACAACCTGCCAATCGTTTTCGTGGTCGATACTCCCGGCTTTCTGCCCGGCGTCGAGCAGGAGAAGGGCGGCATCATCAAGCGTGGTGGCCGGTTCCTCAACGCGGTCGTCGAGGCGGACGTGCCAAAGGTGACGATCACGATCCGCAAGTCCTACGGCGGCGCCTACGCTGTGATGGGGTCCAAGCAGCTCTCCGCCGACTTGAACTTCGCCTGGCCCACGGCGCGGATCGCGGTGATCGGCGCCGACGGCGCCGCGCAGCTGCTGATGAAGCGGTTCCCGGACCCGAATGCGCCTGAGGCGCAGGAGGTCAAGCGCCAGTTCATCGAGGGCTACAACCTGAACATGGCCATCCCGTGGATTGCGGCCGAGCGCGGTTTCATCGACGCGGTGATCCAGCCGCACGAGACGCGGCTGCTGCTGCGCAAGTCGCTACATCTGTTGCGCGACAAGCAACTTCACGGTCGCGTGTACCGCAAGCACGGCCTCACCCCCATCTAGTTCGCGCGAGCGTGCGTGTTTGCAGGCCGACACGCCGGTATTTCACCAACCGCAGCGCACGCTCGCGGCTGGGTCAGTGTGCGTGGGCCTAAACCTCCTGCGTTCCGCGGCGAAATCGTCCAGCTCTGACTACCGTCGATTTGGTGGCCACCGTGTTCGTTTCGTACGCTCGCGCCGACGGCGCTCAGGTCGAAGCGCTGGTCGAGGATCTGCGTGCGGACCGTCAAGACGTCTGGCTCGACCAACGCATTACAGGCGGCGACCTATGGTGGTCCTCGATTCTTGAACACATCCGTACGAGTACGGTGTTCGTGTTCGCGATGTCACAGAACTCGTTGCATTCCAAGCCTTGTCAGGCCGAGCGAGACTACGCCAGTGACCTGGGTCTGCCCATTCTGCCCGTGCTTGTCGGCGACGTCGAATCCGACATGGTCGACGAGCTGTTTAACGTCCAATGGGTCGATTATCGAAAGCAAACATCCAGTGCCGGCATAGCGTTGAGCCGTGCGCTGCGGCAGAAGGCGGCTCAGCGCGCTGATCTTCCCGACCCGCTTCCGCCCGCTCCACCTATCCCTTATGAGTACCTGCAGCGGATCGGCAAGGCGATCAGAGGCACGCGCGCATTGTCTTCCGAAGAGCAGAAGGCCTTCGTCCACGAGCTGACCCAATCGCTGCTCGACGAGGACGACGAGCAGGTCCGCGCCAGGATCCGCGATCTACTGACCAAGCTGCGAAAACGGCGCGAGGCGACCACTGCGACCACAGGCGAAATCGAGATCGCGCTTATGCAGGAGGCTGAAGAGCCGTCGGAGCCCCGGGCGTCGTCGAGGCAACTGCCCGGCTGGCTGCGTGGACGCTGGGTCGTCGGGGCCGCTGCAGCGATCTTGGTTCTGATTGCCGGCGTTGTCGCGGCGTGGCTCATCGTCGGAGGCGACCAGACACACGAGACCACCTGGTTCGCTGCCGTTCAAGGCGCCGATGCGCGAGGGTTCAAAGACTTCCCGAAGGCGCGATGCGAGGGCGAGGACCGGGCGGTGTTCATCATGCGGACCGAGAAATCGATGATCGCGATCTGCCGATCGGGCACGTCCTTGTATTACCGCGGCTACGCCATGATCAACCAGAACGGCATCACGCTCAACAACGTCGTTCCCGAAGAGGTCAATGGAGGCATCGACTACATCGTCACCAATCCCACGGACGGCACCCGGTACGAGGTACGACGTAAGGGGCTTACCGTGTTGCAGCCAGGCCAAGCCCCGTGGTTCGAGCGGTGCGTGCAGTACGCGGAGGCGGCCTAAGCCGCACCGCCCGACCGCTCCGCGCGTTCGAGTTGGTCGGCCTGCTCGACGGCCGCCAGCGCCTCCTGCTGTTGGTTGGCGAGCATGTTCATCGCCAGCCGGGCGTAGATCATCTGGCTGGTGATCGCCATCTGCCCGCGGGTGTTGGTGATGAACGTGACGAACCACGCGATCAACGTGGTGTAGCGGTTCTTGAAGCCGACGAGGTAAAGGAGATGCAGCCCCAGCCAGGCCAGCCATGCGAAGTATCCGCCGAACTCGAGCTTGCCGATCTTGGCCACGGCGCTGTGGCGGGAAATCGTCGCCATGCTGCCCTTGTCGCGGTACTTGAACGGGTCGCGGTTCGCCGGGTCGTCATGCCCCTTGACGGCCCGCTTGATTGCCTTCGCCGCGTAGCTCGCCCCCTGAATCGCGCCCTGCGCCATACCCGGAACGCCCGCGACCGCCATGAGATCACCGACGACGAACACATACGGGTGGCCCTTGACGGTGAGATCCGGTTCGACGACAACGCGCCCGGCCCGATCCGTCTCGGTCCCGTCGGACTGCTCGGCGACCATCTTTCCCAGCGGGTTGGCTTGCACACCGGCCGACCACACTTTGCACGCGCATTCGATGCGGCGCTCGTCGCCGTCCTTGTCTTTGATCGTGATGCCCAGGTAGTCAACATTGGTCACCATCGCGTTGAGCTGAATCTCGACGCCCAGCTTTTCCAACCGCCGTTGCGCCTTCGCTCCGAGCTTGGGCCCCATCGGCGCCAGCACCGCCCCGGCCGCGTCGAGCAGGATCACCCGGCAGTCCTGCGGTTGGATCGTGCGAAACGCTCCCGCCAGCGTGTGCTCGGCGAGTTCGGCGATCTGTCCGGCGACCTCGACGCCGGTCGGCCCCGCCCCGACGATGACGAACGTCAGCCGACGTTGGCGCTCGGCTCGATCGGTGGACACCTCGGCGGCCTCGAATGCGCCGAGGATGCGTCCGCGCAACTCCAGGGCGTCGTCGATCGTCTTCATGCCCGGCGCATAAGTGGCGAAATGGTCGTTGCCGAAATAGGACTGCTGTGCCCCGGCGGCCACGATCAGGCTGTCGAACGGCGTGACGGTGTTCATGTCCACCAGCTTCGAGGTGACGGTCTTGGCGTGCAGATCGATCGCCTCGACCTCCCCGAGTAAGACCCGCACATTGCGTTGTCGCCGCAGCACCAGCCGTGTCGTCGGCGCGATCTCCCCCTCCGACAAGATTCCCGTCGCGACCTGATAGAGCAGCGGCTGGAACAGGTGCGTGGTAGTCCGAGAAATCACCGTGACGTCGACGTCGGCCCGCTTCAGCGCCTTGGCCGCGCGCAGCCCGCCGAAACCTGAGCCGATGACGACGACGTGGTGGCGGTTGGCGGGCGGCGACGAGTTGCTCATGGGGCTACTTAACCGGACGCTTCAGCAAACATCCAGAATTTCACCCGCTCGGCATTCTCACCGCGTGCTTATCGTCGCTGGTGACCTCGGCCCGATGGGAACCAGCTGACCCCGTGGCACCAGCGGGTTCTGCGTGACGGCCCGACCCGCCGGGGCGACGCACTTCTTCTGGGAGTCGTTCCACACGCCGCCGCTGTGCTTGCAGCAGTACTCGCCGACGGTCTCGTTCCAGTTCGCGGTGTTGTCCATCCCCTCGTCGAGGGCCGCCGCGCATTTGTCGAATTCCTCGATGTCCCAGACCGGCTCGGCGCCGGCGATTACAGGCGCCAAGAGCGCCCCGCCGAACATGAACGCGGCTGCGATGACGGGCAGGCTATGGCGAATCTTCATGGTGTTTCTCCTTCTTGTCGGCGCAGCCGTCTGGGCTGCGTTCACAGGTAGGAGCGAGTGGCGGCGCGTCGGGGGACAGTTTTCTGTAAGTCGCCTGCGAGCCGGCTGAGTGCCTAGGGCTTGATGCGAATTTTGCCGGGCGTCCACAGCCCGCTGCGGGTGGCCTTGCCGAGATCCAGTGTCGCGGGCGTGGCATCGACGATCGTGTCGAACTTGCGCAGCGAGCCCCAGTCACGGCCCCAGTCGTCGGACAGGTAGGTCGCCATCACGTGGGCGCGCAGCAGCAGGTCTGTGATACCCAGCAGGCCACCATTGATGCCGTCCTGCCAGGTATCGGTGTCCTGCTTCTTGGCCAGATAATCCGGGCTGATCCGAAATGCCGGAATCTCGGTGACACCGTCGACGTGAAGCATCGGATGCTGGCACGGGAACGCCAGCCCCACTGCCCAGTCCATCAACACGGGCTGCGTCGACCCCACGTATTCCTGCACGGACTGCACCTGCGGAACCCGCGGCGGCGTGACCGCAACCCAGTCACCTGGGGTCAGCGACTTGTCGGCGGCGACCACACGCACCGCGACCGCATCACCGGGAATGTCGGACCGTGCGAACCGCAGGTTGCGCCACGACGGTGTCGGTCCGATGTCGTCGGGCATCAACCGGCCCGCAGGTTCGGGGCCACCGCCCGGGCCGGGCCGGCCGTACTCCAGTTCCACCACCTGCCCGTCGATATGGCCGGCAAGCACGCTGTTGCCGGTGATCGTGCCGGCCGCCGTGACCACCACCAGCGGATGAGCGTCGTCGGCGGGCGGCAACCGGTACCACGCCGACGTCAGCGTGGCCTGCTGCTGCGGGCCGCTGGCCCAACTGCCTGCCAGCGGCACGCGCGCGGGGTCGAGCCGGTACGGCAACGGCACCGTCGAGCCGTTGATGCCGGGCTTCGACAGTTTGATCGGCGCATCCCAGTCGTAGTCGGTGCCCGGCTGCGGCAATGTCATCCGAATGGCCTCGGCCACAATGTGTTCCGGCACTCCGTTGGGGGTGAACCCGGCGGGGCTCACCCCGCCCAACGGCCCCAGCTTTCCGTAGTTGCCGGGCAGCGGTGTCAGGAACCCGGCGTTGGTGTCGGGTTCGACGAGCACGTCGTCGGCCAGCCCGCACCCGCCGGCGAAGGCGCGAAGGTTGGCGGCGGTGTTGGAATAGGTCGGGTACTGCCGGATGACACCGGCCAGCATCGACGCGACGAACAGCACCACCATCAGTCCGGCCGCAATCGGGATCGGCGCGGTGGTCAACGCCCGGGCGATCCGTCCTTCGCCGTGCTCGCGCGACGCGAAGTGCAGCCACACCGCGTACAGCGCGACGATCACGAAAACACCGAAAATGATTGCGCTGAGCTGGATTCCGCCGAACTTGGGCATCGCGTTGTTGAACGGCACCCCGTAGCTGGACACATACCACCAGCCGTTGTAGGTCGCGAAACACAACGCGAGCACGAACATCACCGCGGCCAGGAATGCCATCCGGTTGCGCGACCAGCGCAGCACCGACGGCGACATCAGCACGGTCGCCAACGCGGCCATCGCGGCGCCCACCGCCGCGAACAACCCGAAGTGATGCACCCACTTCGTGGGCGTGAACATCAAGAAGAACATCGTGCCGAAGATGACGCCCATCAGCCGCCATGCCGGGCCGCGCGCCACTCCCGGAATTCGCTTGCGGCGCAACATCAGAAACATCGAGGCGAACAATGACAGCGCGGTGAACAGGAAGCCGAACCGCCGCGACAGCGAACCGTCGACCGTCGGCAGCATCAGGTAGTAGTACCGCAGGTTCTCGGTGTACCAGGCCTGGCTGGGACCGATCGCAGTGCGAATTCTGGTGGCCTCCAACACCGTTGCCAGCGTCTGGTCGGCGAAAACCACCGTCAGCACCACCGTGCCGGCGGCCAGCAGCGGCGCGATCAGCGGCCACGTGCCGATGATGCGGTGCCGGCGCACCAAGATCCTCAGCAGCGGGCGGCCGCCCGCCAGCAGCGCCGCCACCGCGATCAGCCCGGTGGGCTGAATTCCCAACGTGAACGCCGCCGCGAGGATCGCCAGCGCCGCGGGCGTCATCCGGCCGGAGATGATGGCCCGCTCGATCAGCACGTAGGTGATCAGCGCGCCGAGCGCGATCTGGCCCTCTGGCCGCAGCCCGTTGTCGAACGGCATCCACGCCGCCAGCAGCACCAGCCCGGCCGCCCATCGCGCGGCTTTGCTCGACTCGACAGCCGGCCCCAGCCGCGGCAGCACCTCCCGGCTCAGCAGCAGCCAGCACAAAAGTGCCGCAACGAGATCCGGCAACCGAATCCAGATGCTGGCGTCACTGACGTGGGTCATCAGCGCGAGCAGGTTGTAGTACCAGCCGAACGGGTCTTCGGGGCTGCCGAACCAGCGGAAGTAGTTCGCCATGTAGCCGGCGTGCCCGGCGGTGCGCGCCATCTGCAGGATGTAGCCGTCGTCTGACGAGTTGGCGCCGATGATGTGCCACAGCAGGAAGCCGCCGACTACCACACCGTCTGTCGCCGTGAACGTGCGCCACCGGGCGGGGATCAGCCGCTGCATCCGCCGTCCGTCGACGCGGTCGAGGCGCCACAGCGCGACCAACGCAATCGCCGTCGCCGCGATCGCCAGCAGCATCGCCGTCAGCTTCAAAACCGTTGGCGTGGTGGAGAACCGGGTGTCTATCACCGCGGACACCGACAGCCCCGGCGGCGCGGGGCCGGCCAGGTCGGTGAACATCCCGACGATCTGCGGCCGCAGGTTGGTGTCGGCGAAGCCACTACGCAGCGGCTTGCCAGAGGAATCCGTCAGCCCGACGAATGTCGCGAATGTGCCGGCCTCCGACGAGATGATCTCGATCCGCTGACACCGTGGCGAAACCACTTGCGCGCGCGGCACACTGGCCACGACGACGTTGCGGTCGGTGACGTCGACGCGCTGCGCGTTGACGTTGACGAACAGCGACTGCAACGCCGCCTGCTTGCCGTTCTTGGGTGCCGTGCCCAGGATCATCCCGCCCGACGGCGGCATGCTGCGCACCACCTCGCACGGCACGGTCGCCGTCATCCTCACCGGCGTCTGTGAGATCAGCGGCGCGGTGACGTTGGACAGCGTGCCGCCCTGTGGCCAGTTCAACGTCGCAGTCGTCTGCACCACCGGCAGCAGCGGCGTGGCCACCGACAGCACGAACCCGATCAGTCCCGCGATGGTGGCCACCCATCGGGCCACCCGGATGTCGCGGCGGACCGCTTCGGCGCGTGGCTTGTCCGGCTCGGCGAAAACCGCCGCTGAACCACGAGGGTGAAGCGAACCGGGCTGGGTCATGGCAGCGCTCGAATCGGGCCGTTACGGGTCCAGCCGTGAACTCTGACCGACCCTTGGTCGATCACGGCGTCTGGCGCCTTAGCCTCCGGAACCAGCCTGGTGTAGCGCTCGATGGCGCCCCAGTCGCGGTACCAGTCGTCGCGCAGGTATGACGGCACCGTCCATCCGCCGAGCAGAGCGGTGGTGATCATCAGCGGGCCGCCGTCGTCGACCGTTTCCCACATGTCCGACGACGTCACGGTCTGCTTGTGGTCGGGCATGATCCGGAAGACCGGAACCTCGGCGACGCCGAGATGCACGGAGAACGGTCGCTGGCAGGGAAAGTTGGCCGCGGTCGCGATGTCGAGGAGCACTGGGGTCTGTGAGCCGATCAGCTGTTGGACGGTCTCCAGCGCGGGCACCCGCGGTGGTGTGAACGCGAACCACTGGTCCTCGGACAGGTTGGGGTCGTCGGCGACGATCCGCGCGACGTTGGCCCCCGGCGGCGCGGACGCCAGCGGGAACCGCAGGTTTCGCCAAGCCTCCTGCGGGCCGACGTCGATGGGTTGCATCTGGTTGAGCTCTGCGATGCTGCCGTCCGGATGTCGCACGCCCCATTGCAGTTTCAGCGACTGCCCGTAGCTGAACTCACCGTATTCGTCGTACGACCAGATCTGGCCCGCAGCGGCGACGACCACGAGCGGGCGGTCTGGGGTGCGCGGCGGAAGCGCGTACCACGCCGACTTCGCATGTGCCGCAACGGTGTTCTCGTGGTAGCTGCCCATCACCGGGGTGCGTGCCGGGTCGAGGCCGAACGGCAGCAGCACTCGCGAGCCGTTGATGCCTACCGGCCCGTAGCCCCCGGCCGTGCCGAACGTCTCGCCGGCGCCCCTGATCGGTTTGTTGGGCGACGCATCGGAGTTGACTAGGCCGGGCCGGGCGACGACCGGTTCGGACCGCAGTTCGTCGTGAACACCGTTGGGAGTGAAGCCCACTGGGTCCGCGCCGCCGAGCGGTCCCGCGGGTCCGGACTTCTGGCCCGGCACGGGCTGCAGCAGACCGGCGGTGGGGTCGGGTTCGACGAGAACATCGTCGGCCATGCCGCAGCTGGTCTTCGACAGACCGGTCCTCAGCGCGTCGAAATCGGCCTCGGCCGTCGTATAGACGGGGTAGCGCCGGGCGGCGCCGTACGCGAGTGACCCGACCTCGAGCAACACCATGATCACCGCCACCACCAGCAGCGGCGTCGACGCCAGCACGCGGTTGCGGCGGTTGTCCTTGACCTGGGTGTGCCCGGCGAAGTCCAGCCGGAAGTGCAGCCAGCCGGCGTAAAGGCCGGTGATGATTGCGAGCGCGAGAAACATCGACGTGACGGGACGGCTGGCGACGACGGGCTGCTTGTCGAACCACGGGACGCCGTAGTTGCCGACGTAGAACCAGGCGTTGATGCCCGACGTCGACCATGCCAGCAAGAACAGCAGCGCGGTGACAAAGAGCGCGAGATTGCGCCGGCTGTGCAGGCCGACGCGGGAGAACGCGTACGCGGTGACCGCGCCCAGTGCGCCCGTCAGCCCGGCGAACGCGCCGAACTGGATGGCCCATTTCGTCGGGGTGAACGTCAGCAGCAGCAGCGCGACGGCCGCCGTCCCCACCAGCCGCCATGCCGGGCCGCTGGCCAGCCCGGGCACCCGCCCGCGGCGCAGCAGCACCACCATCACCCCGAACAGGCACAGCAGCAGCACCAGTCCGGCGAAGCGCCGGGTCAGTGAGCCGTCGACGTTGTCCTCGACGGTCAGGAAGTAGTAGCGCAGGAACTCCTGGTACCACGAAATCGTCGGCCCCACAGTGTATTTGATCCGTGCCGACTCGGCGACCGTGGCCAGCGTCTGCTGCCGGAACACCACGACGAAAATGAGCGCGAGCGACGCCAACAGCGCCCATGCCGGTGCGAGCACACCGTCGACTGGCCGACGTCGCCTGATGATTCGGAAGATCGCACGAGATCCGGTCAGCAGCACCGCGACGGCGACCAGTCCTTGCGGCGCGAGTGTGACGCTCAGCATCGCGACAAACACAGCGACGGCGGCGGGTGCCAATCGTCTTGTGGCAATGGCATTCTCGACAAGTACCCAGGTCAGCATCGAGCCCAGCACGATGATCGGCTCGGGGCGCAGCCCGTTGTTGAACGGTAGCCACGCGGCCAGAAACACCGCGCCGCCCGTCCAGATCGCGACCCGGTTCGCTGCGACACCGCGACCCAGCCGAGGGACGATATAGCGGCTGATGAGCAGCCAGCTGAGAATGCCCGCCAGCGTGGCCGGCAGGCGCATCCACACGCTGGCGGTGCTGACCGAGGACAGCTGGGCGAGCACGCTCGGGTACCAGTCGAACGGGGCTTCGGTGGTGCCGAAGAAGCGGTAGTAGTTGTCGAAGTACCCGGCTTGGTGGCTGACTCGCGCGATCGTCAGGTTGTAGCCGTCGTCGGACGACAGCGCGCCGATGAGGTGCCAGACCAACAGGGTGCCGACGACGCCGACGTCTGCTACCCACGTCGCCCAGCCGACTCGCCGCCGCCTGGCCCGCCCCGGCCGTCGCCCCGATGACCGGTCCAACACGGCCAGCGCGGCAACCGAGGCGGCGACGCACAGGACACCGAGCACCAGCACGACTTTCTTCAGCGGCGTCTGCGAGACGATGAATCGGGTGTCGATGTCGACGCGTGCCGAGATCCCGGCCCCAGGCGGCACCTTCAGATCGGTGAACAGCCCGGCGACTTGTGGCTTCTTCTCAACCGGCAGTGTGCCCGAAGCGCCCGGGATGCCTGCGAAGTCGGCTCCGACACCGCCGGCGTTGGCCCAGATGTGCAGCGCAGTGCAGGCTCCGCTGTGGACGGCGGCTCGTGGCGCGACCGCGGCGACGGCGTCGCGGAAGGCGACGACGACCACGTCGGCGTCGGCGCGGACGAGCAGCCCGTTCTTGGTGGCCTCCGAGGTGGCCTCGGCCGGGATGGTCGAGAACACCAGCCCGCCTTTCGGCGGCAGCGACGCCACTGCCCGGCACGGGATGGTGGCGTCGAGGGACAGCGGCGCGCCCGCCGCCAGCGGTGCGGTGACGCTGCCGACGCCATTTCCTTGGGGCCACAAGATCGTCGCCGTCGTCTGCTTCACGGGCATCAGCGGAACCAGCCCGCACAGCAGCACGCCGGCGATGCCGGCGACGACGGCGATCAGCTTGGCGAGGTGATGCGTGCGCGAGGGTCGCTGATCAACATCGCCGGGCACGAGGCCCGATGGTATGCGACTGGATATCGTTCGCCGACGATGCGGGCCGCGTGGCGGCCGCGAGGAGGCGGACCGCAAACCCTAGTGACGCATCGGCGCCGGGCTCCACAGTCCGCTGCGTGTTGCCGAACCGAGATCCAGTCGCGCCGGGGCGGCGCCGGGGTAGTACTGGGTGAGCCGCTGTAGCGAGCCCCAGTCGCGGAACCAGTCGTGATTGAGATAGGTGGCGACGGTCGTCGCCCGGAACAGCAGCTGGGTGATGCCGAGCGGGCCGCCGCCGACGTTGTCCATCACGGGCGAATTGGCCTCGTCGCCGAACCGGTCGGGCAGGATCCGCCACTTCGGCGCCTCGATCACGCCGTTGTTGTGGCCGAACGGCCGCTGGCAAGGGAAATCCAACCCCACCAGCCAGTCGAGCAGGACCGGGTCGGCCGACCCGACGACGTCCTGCAAGGTGCGCAGCTGCGGGATGCGCGGCGGGGTCAGTGCGATCCAATGTTGCGGTGCGAGGTCGTCGTCGTCGGCTGTCAGCCGGACCTGCGTGGCGTCTGCCGGGATCGCCGGCATCGGCAGGCGAAGGTTGCGCCAGGCGGGTGGTGATCCGACGTCGCCGAAGCTGGAGCTGCCGGTGACTTTTCCGTCGTCGCCGGCCCATTGCACCTTCACCTCGCTAGCGTCGAATCTCCCGGCGGCAGAGACCACGAGCAGCGGTCCAGTCGTGTCCCGGGCCGGCAGCCGGTACCACGCCGAGCGCAGCGATGCCGGTGTCTGAATACCGAACTGGTAGCTGCCCAGCACGGGTGTGCGGGCAGGGTCGAGGTTGTACGGCAATTTCGCCCGTGAGCCGTTGATTCCTGTGGCCACGGTGGTGCCACCCTCGTTGCCGGCTTCGCCGGTGGTGGCTTCCTCGCTGGTGTCGACGAACGCGCCGCTGCGGGACGAATTCATGACCGGGTCGGCAGAGACGTCGGCCGGGATGCCGTTGGGGGTGAACGCCTCGGCGGTGCCCGCGCCGAGCCCGTCGGCGGCCGGCACGCCGACCGGTGTCAGCAAGCCGGCGTTGGGATTCTGCTCGACCAGTACGTCGTTGGCGAGCCCGCAGGTTCTGCCGGTCAACGCCTCGAGGTTGGCCCGTCCCACCGTCCACGCGGGGTACTGACCGATCATTGCGGCGGTCAGTGAAAACACTTCGAACGCGACCAGCACCCAGGTGGCAATTGCCAACGGCGACTCGAGGATTCGCTGCCACCGTCCGTCGACGCGGCCGGGTTCGGTGCGGGCAGAGAAGTGGAACCAGGCGGCCACCAACAGCACCACGATAGTCAGCCCGAGCAGGATCGTGGTGAAGCCGAATCCGAACTCCGGGAACGAATTCGACCACGGCACACCGAAGTTCGACACATACCACCAGCCGTTGACGCTCGCGAACGACAGCGCCGTGACGAACAAGACAAGCGCCGCGAACATGGCACGGTTACGACGGCTTCGCATCACCGCGGCGGTCACGGCCACCGCGGCCAGCGCGCCCAGCGAGCCGGCCAGGCCGGCGAACACGCCGAAGTGGTGTGTCCACTTCGTCGGGGTGAACATCATCGCGATGAACGAGATGATCGTAATGCCGATGATGCGACGGCTCGGGCCGGCCGCGGTGCCCGGAATTCGCCCCTTGCGCAACGACATTGCGATCGCGACCGCCAACGCGACCAGCAGCGCGAGCACCGCGAAGCGCCGCGCGATCGACCCGTCGGGGGTGGCCATGAACAACCGCTCGTAGCGGATGTGCTCGTCGAACCAGGACAGGCTCGGCCCGACCGCCGACTTCAGCGCGTTGGCTTGCACCTCGCCGACCAAGGTCTGGTCGCGGAAGATCAGGATGATCGTCACCGTGCAGGCCGCGATGATCGGCGCCAGCAGCGCGGTGTACCCGAACCGCGCCGAGCGGCGGTGCAGGATCGTGCGCAGCGGGCCGACCGCCACCAGCAGCGCGCCGATCGATGCGATCCCCGTGGGCCCGGAGAACAGTGTCAGCGCCCCGATGACGCATGCCACGGCCAACGGCAACAGCCGGTTGGTGGCCACGGCGCGTTCCACCGAGCACCAGGTCAAAAGGATGCCCAGCGCGATGATCGGCTCGGGCCGCAGGCCGTTGTTCAGCGGCAGCCAGAAGGCCAGAAACAGCCCGGCGGCGGTCCAAGCCGCCGCGCGGTTGTCCTTGACCGCATGCCCGAGTCGGGGGATCACCTCGCGGCTGATCAGCCACCAGCAGACCAAGGCCATCACCAGCGTCGGCAGCCGCACCCACACGCTGGCCGTCGTGACGTGCGCCCAAAGTGCCAGCAGGTCGTAGTACCAGCCGAACGGCGCCTCCGGCGTGCCGAACCACCGGTAGTAGTTGGCCATGTAGCCGGCGTGCTCGGACACCCGCGCCATGGTCAGGATGTAGCCGTCGTCGGCGGTGTTGGCGCCGACGAAATGCCACCACACCAGCACGGCGGCGACCACGCCGTCCAGCGGCCGCAGCGACCACCACCGCGCGGGCAAAAACCGGCGGTGGCGCACCCCGTCGGCGGTGTCCAGCACGTGCAGAGCGAGCAGTGCGACCAGCGTGAGCGCGACCCCGAGGACCATCGCCAGCATCTTCAGCGCCGTCGGCGCACTGCTGTAGCGGGTGTCGATGGTGGCGGTGAAACTCAGCCCGGGCGGTGCCGGACCGGACAGATCCGTGAAGACCCCGACGATCTGCGGCCGGAAGTCATAGCCACCACGCTCGCCGCGCAGGGGTGCGCCCGGATCGTCGCTGTCGGCACCTTTGACCAACCCGACGAACTCGCCGGTGACCTTGTCCGCGTGGGCGGTGAACGTCAGATTCTGACAGGAGGGGCTGAGGACCTGCGACAGCGGCGCAGTGACCACCGGGGTGTTGCGGACGATCACCAGCAGGCTGTCGTCGACCCGCTGGATCAACAGACCGCGGTCGACGGCCTTCGGCGCCTGCTTGGGCACCGTGGAGAGCAGCACGGTCTTGCCGTTGTTGGTGGGCCCGGCCAGCCCCGCCGCGGCGCGGCACGGGACGGTGATGTTCAGGTCCGTGGCCACATACGAGATCAGCGGCGCGGTGACGGAGGAGAACACTCCGTTCTGCGGCCAGTTCAGCGTTGCGGTGGTCTGCTTGACCGGCAGCAGCGGGGTGGCCAGGGCCAGCAGCGCGCCGAGCACGCCGGCCACGATCGCGACGAGCCGGGCTATTTGCTCTTCGCGCGAGCGGCTCATTGCCGCGGTTCGGTAATTGCCCGCGCCGCCGGTCACGGGGGTAGATGGTAGTGCTTGCGCCGAAACCGCATTCCCGGTCGTGCTTGCCCGCCCTACCCCAGCCATGACGTCGATCTCGGCGGCGTCACTTCCGGATCGCCAGTACGAACGGGCCGATCGTCGTGACCGCGAAGCGCGGGTCGTCGAACAGGGCGGCGTCGAGGGCGACCTGGTAGCGGCGCACGTTGGGCTGGTTCGGGTAGACGTCTTCGGCCAGCCGCAGCGTGTAGGTGTCTTGGGCGCCGTGGCGCATCAGGAACACGGTCGGCGGTTGCCAGGGCAGCGCGTCCAGGGCCGCGACGAACTCGTCGGCGGTCGACAGCTCCGCCCAGCTCTCGATCGCCTTGGCCCGCTCCTCGAAGTGCGCCAGCGGGTTCGCGTAGTGCGAGGTCAATCCCTGAAAGCCCCAGTACGGGTAGTAGGACAGGAAGCTGTAGTCGGCGGTCAGCACGACGGTCTGGTCGCGGGCCCGGCCGGTGACGTCCCGGATCTTCGCGTCGACGTCGGAGTAGTACTTCTCCGATCCGGGTGGGCGGCGGTCGGCGCGCTGCCCGTAGCCGTCGGTGTCGGTGTAGGCGACGACGAGATCACCCTTGAGGGCGTTGGGAATGTCTTGGCTGTATGCCAGCGCACCGACGACGCCAAGCGCGGTCGCGACGGCGACCACCCGGCGATGGTGACCTTCGGTGCGGCGCGCGATGGCCAGCGCAAGCTCGACGAAGCCGAGCGCGCCCGCCGCCACCAGCAGCACGGTCAGCGTCGACTGCAGCCGGAACGACAGCAGCGTGGTGCGGGCCAGCGTGGTCAACATGGACAACAGCGACCACGCGTAGATCGCGAGCACACCGATCGCCAGCGCCGGGGCTGTCTGCTCGTCGCACAAGCGCTCATCGCCGGCGCGGGTGCTGCTTCGCGCGCGGACGACCAGCCACAGCGTGCCGAGCATGCAGAGCGCACCGAGCAAGGTGAACTGCAGCATCGGGAACGACAGCTGCGCGCCGTCAGCAGGCAGGTAGTGCCGTGCACTGCCCGAACCCGCGGGCGAGCCGCCGATCGCCACCAGCAGGTACGGCAACCAGCCGATCAGCGCGATGGCGCCCGCGATCACGCCGATCACCACCAGCCTGTAGACCGGCGCCCACCTCTTGCGCTCGCCGGGAACGAGCGCCGCGAGCACGGCCATGATCACGACTGTGAATGCGGTGTATGCCAGCAGCAGCGTGTAGAACAGTCCCGCGACGCCCAAGAAGATGCCGATGCCGATGACAGCTGCCCACCCACCGCCGCGGAGACCCGACCACGCGAGCACCAGCACGGGCGGCAGCAGCACGGTGAGCAGGGCGGAGTAGGGCTCGTGCGACGCGTAGGCGAGCGTCGCGGCCGCGGTCGCCGTCGTCACAATCAGCGCCAGCTCGAATCGAATCAGCTTGGACCACAACACGAATGCGAGAAGCACCGCGATCGTGATCGATGTGATGGCCCACGGCTTGTACATCTCCCAGCCTGGTGTGCCGGTCAGCGCGGCGGCGCGGCCGCCGAGCCAGAACCAGCCGGGCGGGTAGTACGGCGGCAGGCCGATGTAGGTCATGTCATGCAGCGCGGCGGTGTCGGTGAGCCGAGTCAGGTACTCGGTGCGGAACTGTTGGTCGACGGAGATGCCGAACAGGTAGAGCCGCGTGGCGCCGAGCGGCATGGCCAGCGTGACCGTCGAGAAGGCGGCCAGGAACACCAGCGCGACCGCGTGCGCCCACCGAGTCCGGCCGCGCCGCCACAGCAGCCCGGCAACCAAAAGGCAAGCAAGACTGACGAATTGGCCGACGGTGGTCAGCGCATGCAGCTGATTAGACGAGTTGTAGGCCGGCCACTCCACGCGGGAGATCGCGACCAACGACACCACGGCGACGACGACGGCGATGACGGCGGCGACGACCATGTGGCCGACGGTGCCCAGCACCGTGCGCATGTCAGATGGGCAGCTTGCGGAAGATGGGCCGCGGGATGTGCCGTAGCACCATCATCACGTAGCGGAACGGCGGCGGTGCCCACACCAGGTCCTTGCCCTTGGCCGCTGACCTGACGGCCAGCTCCGCCACGTCCTCCTTGTCGACGGTCAGCGGCGCTTCTTTGATGTGTGCGCTCATCCGGGTGCGCACCTGCCCTGGCCGGATCACCAAAACACGAACACCGTGCTCGCGCAACGCTTCTCCCAACCCGAGGTAGAAGCCGTCGAGTCCGGCCTTGGTGGACCCGTACACGAAGTTGGACCGCCGCACCCGTTCGCCGGCGACGGTGCTCATCGCGATGATCTGCCCGAAGCCCTGAGCGCGCATTTTCTCGCCGAGAAGAACGCCCACCGAGACCGCCGCCGTGTAGTTGACCTCCGCGATCATGACGGCCTTGCGCTGGTTCTGCCACAGCTCCTCGGCATCACCGAGTAACCCGAACGCCACGATCGCCACGTCGACATCGCCTGCCGCGAAAGCCTTCTCGATCATCTGGGGATGGCTCTGGGTGTCGACGGCGTCGAAGTCAAGCATCTCTACCTGGGATGCGCCCGCGGCCTTCATATGCGCAACCGCGTCGTCGCGGCCGGGGTCGTCGGGCAGGCAGGCCAGCACGACGCGCGCCGGCGCGTTGCGCAGGTATCTCTCGCAGATCGCCAGACCGATTTCTGACGTACCTCCCAGCAGCAGGATTGTCTGCGGATTGCCCACGGCGTCAAGCATTTACAACAGCTCCAAGCGTCGGGCCATGTCGGAGGCGAACACCCCCTGCGGATCGGCCTTGCGGCGCAGGGCGATCCACTCGTCGATCCGCGGGTACATGGCGTGAAATGTTTCGGCAGGGGTCCGTGAGTCCTTGGCGGTGTAGAGCCGGCCGCCGAACTGCAGCACGCGCCTGTCCAGTTCACCGACCAGTTCGGCGATGCCGGTTTTGATCGGGAAGTCCACGCACACGTTCCAGCCGGCCATCGGGAAGCTCAGCGGCGCCTGGTTACCCTCGCCAAAGAGCTTGAACACGTTCAGGAATGAGTAATGACCGGAGCGCTGGATGTCGACGATGATGCTCTTGAACTCGTCGACCGCGTCGGTCGGCACGACGAATTGATACTGCAGAAACCCCGCCGGTCCGTAGGCCCGGTTCCACTCCCCGAACATGTCCAGTGGGTGATAGAACTGCGTCAGGTTCTGCACCTTGCCGCGATAGGTGCCAGACTTGCGGTACCACAGCTCGCCGATAGGGCCGAACGTGTACTTGTTGGCCAGGCCGTTAGGAAAGATGTCCGGCACGGTAAGCAGTTGTGGCGCATCGAATTTCAATGGCTGACGCTGCAGTTTCGCCGGCAGCTGGTCCAGCTTGGCCAGCGAGCCGCGGGAGATCGCGGCGCGACCGAGTTTCGGTGGCGCGCTGATCGCATCGAACCACGCCGACGAGTACGTGTAGTTCGCCTCGCTGCCGTCGCTGTGGAATGCGATCGTCTCGTCCAAGCTCGCGGTCACGTCGCCGTCGGCGATGAAGTACGCCGTCTCAGTGGGCGTCATCGCGATCGTGGCACGCAAGATGATGCCGGTGAGTCCGTTACCGCCGACGGTCGCCCAGAACAGCTCGGACTCCGGGGTGAGCCGCTGGACCTCGCCGTCGGCGGTCAGCAGGTCGATTGATCGGACGTGGTTGCCGAAGCTGCCGGCGCTGTGATGGTTCTTGCCGTGGATGTCGCAGGCGATCGCGCCGCCGACGGTGACCTGCCGCGTGCCGGGAAGCACCGGCACCCACAGCCCGAACGGCAGCGCCGCGCGCATCAGCTGGTCGAGGTTCACGCCGGCGTCTACATCGACGAGGCCGCTGTCGGAATCGATCGAATGGATGCGGTTCAGCGGTGTCATGTCGACCACCAGGCCGCCGCCGTTTTGCGCGTTGTCGCCGTAGGAGCGGCCCAGCCCGCGGGCGATCACCCCGCGGCTGCCGCCGTCAGCGGACCGCGCGACCGCCTTGGCGATCTCCTCGATGTCCGGCGTGGTGAGCACTTGCGCAACGCTCGGCGCGGTGCGGCCCCACCCGGTCAGCCGCTTGGTGGTCAACATCGCCGGTCAGCCTACCGTCGCACGGCAAAAGCCCAGCTTCATCGCAACCGGAAGATCACGGCGCGCTGCACCACGAAGTTGATCACGGTCGCGGTGCCCTGCGCGATCACGTA
>DATBFF010000239.1:0-23851 GCA_036558625.1 Mycobacterium sp.
CGGATTGTGGCGGCGCACGACGCTGGAGCAGTACCGCAGTGACGGCCCGGACTGGGAGGTACTGATCGACGTCGACCACCTCGCCGCCACTGACGGCGAGTCCTGGGTCTGGGCCGGCGTCGATGTGATCCATCCCGACAATAATCGGGCGCTGGTCCGCCTGTCGCGGGGCGGCTCGGACGCCGCCGTGGTGCGCGAATTCGACCTCGCAGCAAGGCAATTCGTGGCTGACGGGTTTGTTCTCCCGCAGGCGAAGACCGACATTAGCTGGGAAGACGAGGACACCGTGCTGGTGGGCACGGACTTCGGCGCCGGATCGCTGACCGAATCGGGCTATCCGCGAGTGATCAAGCGGTGGCGGCGCGGCGATGCATTGTCAGAGGCCCAGACGGTGTTCTCCGGCTCGACGGGCGACGTCGCCGTCGGCGCATCGGTCGACCGCACACCAGGATTCCGCCGCACATTGATCCAACGGTCCGTCGACTTCTTCAACACCGAAACCTACGAGCTGCGGGGCGCCGAGCTCATTCGCCTCGACACACCGACCGATGCGTCGGTGGGCGTACACCGCGAGTACCTCGTGCTGCTGCTGAAATCCGACTGGCTCCGCGGTGAGGGAACCTATCCAGCCGGAGCGCTCCTGATCACCGATTATGAACAATTCCTCGGCGGCACAGGGCAATTGCACGTCGTGTTCGAGCCCGATGCCCGTAGCAGCTTCAGCCACTCCGCGTGGACACGCGACGAACTCGTGATCGTCACCCTCGCCGACGTCGCCAGCCGCGTCGACGTCGTCACCGCAGACCGGCAAGCCGAACCTCAGCCGGGTATCCCGGACAACACCGACACGTCGATCGTCGCGGCCGACCCCCACGGCGACGAAGTCTTTTTGGACTCCAGCGGATTCACCACGCCGTCGCAGCTACTGCACGGCGTCCCTGGCAGCCCACTGGAAGTGATCAAGTCTGCACCGGCGTTCTTCGACGCAGACGACCTGGAGGTCGAGCAGCGATTCGTTGCGTCGGCCGACGGCACATCCGTTCCCTACTTCGTTGTCCGGCATCGTGATTCCACCGGTCCGGGCCCGACGTTGCTCGGCGGCTACGGCGGGTTCCAGGTATCGCGGACGCCGGCGTACGACGGCGTACTAGGGCGGCTGTGGCTGGCGCGCGGCGGCAACTACGTGATGGCCAACATCCGCGGTGGCGGCGAGTACGGCCCGTCGTGGCACCAGCAGGCGCAGCGGGGAGGCCGGTCCCGGGCATTCGAGGACTTCGCCGCAGTGGCAACGGATCTGGTGACCCAAGGCGTCACGACCGTCGAGATGCTCGGTGCAACTGGCGGCAGCAACGGCGGACTGCTGATGGGCGTCATGCTCACCCGCTACCCAGGGCTGTTCGGCGCGCTGGTGTGCAGCGTGCCGCTGCTGGACATGCGGCGGTTCCACCTTCTGCTGGCCGGCGCGTCCTGGGTCGCCGAGTACGGCGATCCCGACGACCCCGCGGACTGGCAGTTCCTGCAGGCATATTCGCCATACCACAACATCGCCGAAGACCGGTCCTATCCGGCACTTTTGATCACGACATCGACCCGCGACGACCGCGTGCATCCGGCCCACGCCCGCAAGATGACGGCCGCCCTGGAGGCGGCGGGGCACCGCGTCCGCTACTACGAGAACATCGAAGGCGGTCATGCCGGAGCGGCCGACAACGCGCAGGCGGCGTTCCGATCGGCGCTGATGTTCGAGTTCTTGTGGCAGACAATTGGGGCCGGCGACGCTAATATGCCGCGCACGCCGCGGTAGTACCTATAGGATTGCTGGATGAATCTCACTTACGTGCGGCGACGGCTGCCGGTTCTTGCGGGCGCCGTCGCACTCGCCGCGATGGGCACAATCACCGCGGCATGCGGTGGGGGCGAGAACGGCCCCGCCAGCACCACGACCACGACGACTACCACTACAACCACAACCACTCCGGCACCGCCACCGCCGCCGCCATCTCCGACGCAAAACCAGATCGACCCCAGCGGGGCAAACTCGTTCACCCCGAATCCAATTCCAGTCCCAGGTCCCCCTATGAACGGGCACGGGATCGGGTCGCCGACGAACCCCCACAACCGGTGACAAACTCGCGCTGAAGCAGCACGAGTGTCATGTCGGTCTGGCGGGTGCAGGCTCGTTGCGCCGTATCGACGCCAGCACCGCGGCGATGACGCCGAACACCACGAGCACTCCGCCCGCCGCCAGCGTCAGATTCAACCACTGGTGCAGGTCGCCGATGGCGTGCGTGACCATGACGTCGGCGATCGTCCGCACATTGCCTGTGGTGCGGTTCAGCGCATCGTCGATATAGCCGCGCCCGATCGCCAGCGCCGCCCAGCCGGCGCCGCCCACCAACAGCGCTGAAACACCAAGAGCCGCAAGTGCTTTGCCTCTCCGCCTGGCGAACGCCAACGTCAGCAATGCGGCCACCGCGGTCAACAACAGAGATCCGATGCTCACCCACGGCCACCACGTCGCCAGCGGTTTCAGCTCCCCGGGCCGGATTGCTTCTGCGGTGTCGGAAGTCACCGGCACGGTCACGCTTTGCGGCACATTGACATTGAGGGCACTCAGCGTCTGCTTGAACGACGTGTCGGCGAGCATCGGCGTGAGATCAATCTGCCAACCCTCGTCGGTGGCTCGGGCACTGTCGGTGAACAGCCAACGGTGCGCAACGCGGTTGGCGTCGGCGAACTGGCCGGGAAACGACGGGCCTGCGGTATAGGCGGTGGCGGCGCCGAGCACCACACCGCTGTCGCCGCGATAGCCACGATTGCGGGCGAGCGTGCCCAGCTGAGCGGCCAGTTCGGCCGCCATCGCGCCCTGCAGCTTTCGGTCATGGGCCGCCGACTGGGCCAGCGCGGAGTAACCGTCGGCATCGATCACGTTGCGTTCGGCCCAGCCCGAAGGCACCGCGACAGCCAGTGCCGAAGTGGCGACGAGCCAGCACAGCACCGTCGCCACCAATCGCACAACGGTTCCCTTCGTCAGTCGGTCAGCGCGCGTCCCACAATCAGCGGGTCAGCCTCACCCACGATCTCGTGGTCCTTGTCGTCGTAGTCGAACTTACTCAGCACATACCGCATCGCGTTGATCCGGGCGCGTTTCTTGTCGTTGCTCTTCACCACGATCCACGGCGCAATGTCGGTGTCGGTCGCCTCGAACATTTCCTCTTTCGCCGCGGTGTATTCGTCCCACTTGTCAAGCGACTCGACATCCATCGGAGAAAACTTCCACTGCCGCACGGGGTCGATCAGCCGGATCGCGAACCTTGTCCGTTGCTCGGACTGCGACACCGAACACCAGAACTTGGTCAAGCTGATACCGTTCTCGACCCACATCTGTTCGAGAAGCGGTGCTTGATCGATGAATTCGGCGTACTGGTCGTCGGTGCAGAAGCCCATCACCCGCTCCACACCGGCGCGGTTGTACCAGGAGCGGTCGAACAAAACGATTTCGCCGCCCGCCGGAAGGTGCTGAACGTAGCGCTGGAAGTACCACTGAGTCGACTCGCGCTCGGTTGGCTTTTCCAGGGCCACCACTCGGGCACCGCGCGGGTTGAGATGTTCCATGAACCGCTTGATGGTGCCGCCCTTGGCGGCGGCATCTCGTCCTTCGAAGACAATCGCGTGGCGCGTGCGGTTGCGCTTGCTCCAGTTCTGCAGCTTCAGCAGTTCGATTTGCAGGCGCCGCTTGACACGCTCATAGTCGTCACGCGACATCTTCTCGTCGTACGGATAGTTTTCCCGCCACGTCTCGACGGTGTTGCCGTCGTGGTCGAGCAGTATGGGTTCGTCTTCGTCCTCGTCATCGACGGTGTAGCCGTGTTCGCTCGTCGAAAGCGATTCCAGGTCAATCTGCCCCATCTGTCGATGCGGCTCAGCGGTCGCGCGCAATACGCTTCGGGCGGCGCAACGCCATCCACATCATCTGCTTGGCCATCCGGGTGGCCGCCTTCGGCGACGACGAATAGTAGTTGGCGCCCGCGCCGATCTTGATGCGTGGCTCGACGACGGTCTCGATGCGGCAGTACTTGCGCATGCCCTCTGCGCCGCCGAAGCGCGCGCCGATGCCGGACTCTTTCCACCCGCCCATCGGCGCGGTGATGCACATGAGGTTCGCGACGACGTCGTTGATGTTGACTGCTCCGCAATCTAGTTGCAGTGCAACATCTTTCGCGTGGGCGATGTCGTTGGAGAACACCGATGCGGACAGTCCGTACCGGCTGTCGTTGGCGAGCCGGACCGCCTCGTTCTCCGAAGACACCCTCATGATCGGCAGCGTGGGACCGAATGTCTCTTCGGTCATGCACGCCATCGAGTGGTCGACGTCGACCAGCACTGTGGCCGGATAGAAACTGCCCTGCCCCGGTGCCCGCTCGCCGCCGGTCAGCACTTTCGCACCCTTTTCCTTGGCGTCGGCGAGGTGTTTTTCGACCACCGCGAGCTGGGTGTCGTCGATCATCGATCCGAAATGCGGGCCGTCGCCGGCACCGACCTGCAACGCCTTGACGTCACGCACGACCGCGTCGACGAACTCGTGGTACACCCGGTCCATCACGTAAACCCGCTCGACCGACACACACATCTGCCCGGCGTTGAACAACCCGCCCCACACCGCGGCGTGCGCGGCCAGGCCGACGTCGGCGTCGTCGAGGACGATCATCGGGTCCTTGCCGCCGAGTTCCAGGCTCACCGGAGTGAGGCGACGGGCGGCGCGTTCCATCACCTTGCGCCCGGTCGCCGACGACCCGGTGAAATGCACGAAGTCGACGTTGTCGATGACGGCCTCGGCGACCTCCCGCGCGCCCTGCGCGAGCGCGAAGACGTCGGGGGCGCCGGACTCACGCCAGCCGCGCACCAGCACCTCGGCGGTCAGCGGGGTGCGTTCGGAGGGCTTGAGCAGCACCGCGCAGCCGGCGGCCAGCGCGCCGAGCGCGTCCATTCCGGCGTTGGCGACCGGGAAGTTCCACGGCGCGATGATCCCGACGACCGGACGCGGCCGGTAGTGCACGGTGATCTTCTTGACCGCAAGGGCAGCCAGCGGCGCAGGCTTGGTTTCGGGGGCGAGCGCCTTCTCCATGGTCTTGACCAGATACGAAATGATCATCACCAGCATCGGCACTTCTTGGACCGCGTCGGTCTTGGACTTGCCGGTCTCTCTGATCAGCAGAGCCTCGATCTCGTCGCGGTTGTCGCCCAGCCAGACCGCGAACCGCGCGAGCACCTGGGCCCGGCCCTTCGGGCCGCGCTGCTCCCAGTCGCGCTGCGCTTCGGTGAGGCGCGCAGTGATCCGCGGAATGTCGGCGGGGTCGGTCCAGTGCACTTCGCCAGCGGCGTCACCGGTCGCCGGATTGCGGATCGTCCCTGTCGTCGATGGCTGGATGTCCGATGTGGCAGTCATCACTTCATGCTATGCCGGGGGCGATGCCCGATAGGTAGGCCGCCTGCCCGAGGTGCTGCGCACAATCGTCGATGATGCTGACCATCCGCGCGCTTGCGGTGACGGGCGGATTCCAGCGCTCGTCGACAATGCGCTCGAGATCAGCCGCCGTGAGCGTCTTGACGAACTCGAGCGTCATGTCGTGCACCGCGTGGTAGTAGCCGGCCAGCAGCTCCGTCGGCGCTTGTACTTTGGCGACGTCGTCGGGCTTGTGTCCGTAGCCGGTGTCGTCGCGAGGCAGGTCGAGGCCGAGTCGGTCGACCCAGCCGTCGCGGGTCCACACGTGTTCGGCGAAGCGAGGCTTGTCCGAGCGACCATTCAGCACTTGCGCGATGTCGCAGATCTGGACGTCCTGCACCCGCGCACTGTGCCAGAGCAGCCACGCGATGCTGTTGGCCTGCGGTGTCGGACGGTACGTAGCGATGTCGTCGGAGAGTCCGTCGGTGACTCCGTCGACGTGTTCGATCAGGCGGGTGAACGAGTCGCGCAGCAATTCCTGCGCGGCGGCGGCATCGGTGGTGTCAGGCATACCGCCGAAGCTACTCGCGGCCGGGTCTCACTCGCGTAGTGTGCGCCCTTCGGCGTCGGGAACATTGCCGGCGATGATGATGATGCCGTCGATCAGTCCCCACAACCCGCCGATGCCACACGTCACCAGACTGACGACGAGCTGCAACACCCCGATGGTGGTGTAGCCCAGATAGAAGCGGCCGACGCCGAAGCTGCCGAGGAAGATTCCCAGCAGACCCGCGGTCAGCTTGCTCTTGTCTGACAGTGGGCGGCCGTACTGGTCCACGCCGTAGTACGCGCCGGGGTAGCCGGCGGGAGGCGGCGGATACGGTGCCGGTTGACCCGGATACGGCGAGCCGGGCGGCACATACGGTTGCTGAGGCTGGTTCTCGGAGCCATACGGCGGCTGTGGTGCGGTCACGGAGAAGATGATGTCTCACCCAGTGACCCGCGTCCACCAATCCGCAAATTCAGTGCAGCTGGTCGACGAGTCAGAAGCACACCACGCTGCGGGCCCCGCGCCCGGCCGCCATGTCGATGAACGCCCCCTCCACGTCGCCGAGGCCGATGCGTCGTGTCACCAGCGCCTCGAGATCCAGCCGCCCGCGCCGGGCCAACTCGGCGAGCAGGGCGATGTCGCGGGCGGGGTCAGTCGCACCGTAGACGCTGCCCCGAATTGTCTTGCCGTCGGCCATCAATGACAGCGCGGGAAATGTCACCATCTCGTCGATGCCTGCCGCACCCACGACGGTCACTGTGCCGCCGCGGCGGGTGGCGTCGTAGGCAGCGCGGATTGTCTCGGGCTTGCCGACGACCTCGATCGCGTGGTCCACTCCGTCGCCGGTGAGATCGCGCGCGGCGGCGGCGGCGTCGGCCGCATCGACCGTGTCCGTCGCGCCGTTGGCGGTGGCCGTCGGCAGCTGGGATGCCTGGCGGTCGGCGGCAATGATCCGTGCCGCACCGGCCAGCCGCGCGCCTTGGATGACAGCCAAACCCACACCGCCGCAACCGATTACGAGCACCGTTTCGCCTGCGCGAACCCCTGCGGTGCGCATCACCGCGCCCACGCCTGTCGTCACCGCGCAGCCCAAGAGCGCGGCGTGGTCGAGCCGCAGCGACGCGTCGACAGGCACGACCGCAGCAGCCGGTACCAACGTCTCCTCGGCCAGCGTCGCGACGCCCATCGACGGCCACACCGCGCCGGCGCCGCTGTGCGCGTACGCCTCGCCGAAGGCGTGATCGAGACCGTGCGGGCACAGCTGTGCGTCTCCGCGCAGGCAGTGCGGGCAGCGGCGGCACGGCACATTCCACGTGAGGACCACGTGGTCACCCGGGACGACGGTCCTGACGTCGTCGCCCACCTCGCTCACCACGCCGGCGCCCTCGTGCCCGAGCGTGCATGGCAGCAGCGCGGGCATCGCCCCGTCGCGCACCGAGAGGTCGGTGTGGCACACCCCGCTGGCGGCCAGCCGGACGCGTACCTCGCCGCGCCCGGTCGGCCGCAGGTCGAGTTCCTCGACCGCGGTCGGCTTCCCGACCTCGCGCAGTACAACCGCCCTCATAGCGACTTACGATTGCCACGCGACGGCACCGGGTCAAGGAGGCACGTCATGACGACAGCGACGACGCAATCGCTCACGATCGACGGCGAGCCCCGGTCCGGCGCTGCCGGCACCTACCCGGTGCACAATCCCGCCCGCCCACAAGAGGTCGTCGGTCACGCCCCTTGCGCCGACAGCGGCCAGCTTGACGCCGCGGTGCAGGCGGCGCGACGAGCGGCAGCGGACTGGCACGCGACCGGCGTCGCCGAGCGGGGCGCGGCGGTGGTGGCGGCCGCGACGACGGCCGCCGAGCAGTTCGCCGGACGTGGCGGCGCGCGGCTGTACACCCGCGAGCACGGCAAGGTGCTCGCGGAGGCGACGTTCGAGATCGACATGGCCCCCGCTGTCGCGTCACTTTTGGCGATGATGGCCCAGCAGGCGCTGGCACCAGAGCAGATCGACCCGCCGTCACCGTACCCTCGCTTGGAGCGCGAGCCGTATGGCGTTGCGGCCCTTGTGCTTCCGTTCAACTGGCCGCTGGCGGTGTCGATGACGAAGCTGACGTCGGCGCTGACCGCCGGCAACACCGCCGTCGTCAAGGTGCCGCCGACGTGCCCGCTTGCCGCCTTGGAGTTCGGGGCAGCGTTCGCATCGGCGCTGCCGCCCGGAGTGGTGAACATGCTCGCGGGCCCGGGCCACGAGATCGGCCAGGCGCTCGTCGCTCATCCGGGCGTAGACGTGGTCTCACTGACTGGCGGCGTCGCGACCGGACGTGCGGTGATGGCCGCAGCGGCGGCGCGCCTCACGCCAGTGCTGCTGGAACTCGGCGGCAACGACGCCGCGATCATCGCGCCCGACGTTGCGGTCACCGAGCAACTCGTCGAGCAGCTGGTGGCCGCGACCTACACCACCGGCGGCCAGGTGTGCATGGCGATCAAGCGGCTGTATGCGCCCGCCGGCCGCGTCGACGAGCTGGCCGACGCGCTGCTTGCGCGTTGCGAGCGCGAAGTCGTCGGCGACGGACTGGCGGAGGAGGTGACGCTGGGCCCGCTGCACACCGCAGCGGGACGTGACCGGGCGCGGCGTCTCGTCAAAGACGCTGCGGCACAGGGTGCGACGGTTAGAACCGCGGGCCGGATCCGCGAGGCGGACGCCGACGCGGGCGGATACTTCGTGCTGCCCACCGTCGTCACGGATGCCGCGCCCGACTCGGCGCTGGCCGCTGAGGAACAGTTCGGCCCGGTGCTGCCGATCTTCGGCTACGACACGATCGACGACGCGGTCGCCGCGGCGAACGCCACCGAGTTCGGCCTGACCGCATCGGTGTGGACGAGCGACGACACGCTGGCCGACCGGGTCATCGGGCAGCTCGCCGCCGGCACGGTCAGCGTCAACTGCCACGGCATGGCGGCCCAGGACCCTCGGCTGCCGTTCGGCGGGGTCGGCCAGTCCGGTCTGGGCCGTGAACTCGGGGCGGACGGCATCCGCGCGTTCACCCAGCCGCGTGCGTTCATCCGTCACCCGCTGCCGCAGTAGCACCCACGAAACGGCGATCTTTACTTTTTTTGTATAGATAGCGATAGTCGTGCTATGGCGCTGCTGCCGGATCCTGAACCACGCGTCCGCGAGCACGTGCTGATCTCCGTCGACGACCACGTGATCGAGCCGGCCGACATGTTCGACGGCCGTATCCCGGCCGCGCTGGCCGAGCGCGGGCCGACGATCGTGGAGACCGACGACGGCCGCCAGGTATGGCGCTACGAGGGCTGCGAATACCCCAACATCGGATTGAACGCCGTGATCGGTCGGCCGCCCGAGGAATGGAGCATGGAGCCGGCCCGGTTCGACGAAATGCGCCGTGGCTGTTGGGATATCGACGCCCGCATCGCTGACATGGACCTCGCCGGCATCTGGGCGTCGCTGAACTTCCCGTCGCTGATCGCCGGCTTCTCCGGCACGGTGTTCTGGAAGAGCAAGGATCCCGAGCTCGGGCTGGCCGTGCTGCGCGCGTGGAACGACTGGCATCTCGAGGTGTGGGCCGGCAGCTATCCCGAGCGCATCATCCCGCTGCAGCTGCCGTGGCTGGCCGACCCTGCTCTGGCCGCCGAGGAGCTGCGCCGCAACGCAGAGCGCGGCTTCAAAGCGGTCAGCTTTCCCGAGCTGCCCGCCCAGTGCGGACTGCCCAGCCTGCACACCGGCGTCTGGGACCCGTTCTTCGCCGCCTGCGAGGACACCGGCACCGTCATCTGCCTGCATACCGGGTCGGCGCAGTGGGCACCGATCCCCGCGCCGGACACCCCGTTCGAGACGATCACGACGCTGTTTCCCGTGAATGCCCTTGTCGCATGCGCGGATTGGCTGTGGTCCGGTGTGCCGGTGCGCTTCCCGGGATTGAACATCACCCTCGACGAGGGCGGGCTCGGTTGGGTGGCGATGCTTGCCGACCGCGCCGACTTCGTCCTCGCTCACTCTGCCTCTGGCCGCGAGGGCGGGGCGTGGACCAGCGACCTGCTGCCCAGCGAGGTGCTGCGGCGCAACTTCTGGTTCTGCTCGATCGACGACCCCCACGCGTTCGGTGCGCTGGACGCAATCGGCGCCGAACGCATCCTCGTCGAAAGCGACTACCCGCACGCCGACTCGACCTGGCCGGACACCCAGCGGGTCGTCGCGCGAAACGTCGCGAAGCTGTCGGCCGAGGACGCCGCCCGGATCACCCATCGCAACGCCGCCGAGCTGTTCAACCACCCTCTGCCGGATGAGGACTGGCTGTGCTCGACCTGCTGATCCGCGACGCCGAAATCGTCGACGGCACAGGCACACCCGCGTTCCACGGCGACGTCGGCGTCAGCGGCGGCCGCATCACCGGGATCGGCGAGGTCGACGACCTGGCGTTGAAAACCGTTGACGCACAAGGGCAGGCTCTTGCGCCTGGCTTCGTGGATCTACACACCCACTACGACGCCCAGCTGTTCTGGGACCCGACCGCGAGCCCGTCGCTGCAGCACGGCGTCACCACCGTCTTCGGTGGCAACTGCGGATTCACGCTCGCACCCGCGGCAGCCGAGCATCGTGACTACCTCACCCGCATGCTGGCCAGGGTCGAAGGCATGCCGTTGGAGGCGCTGCGGTCCGGGTTGGACTGGGAGTGGAAGTCGTTCGGCGACTGGCTCGCTCGGCTCGACGGTCGAAGCGCGGTCAACGCGGGATTCTTGGTGGGGCACAGCGCGATCCGGCTGGCCGCCATGGGTGACGACGCCGTCGGCGGCGAGGCGACCGCCGAGGAGATCGAGCGGATGGCGGCGCTGCTCGGCGACGCGCTGGCCGACGGCGCGCTCGGCCTGTCCACCTCACAGTCGGCGACGCACAACGACGGCGACGGCCAGCCGGTGCCGTCGCGTGCCGCGTCGCGTGACGAGTTGCTGGCCCTGGCCGCAGCCGTCCGGCGGCACCCAGGCACCACTCTGGAGGCGATCATCCCCGGCTGCCTCAACGGTTTCAGCGACGAGGACATCGCGCTGCTCACCGGCATGTCCGTCGCCGCCGACAGGCCGCTGAACTGGAACGTGCTCGGTGTGTCGGCCGCCAACCCGGCCGGGCATGAGGGACAGCTGCGCGCGTCGGACGTCGCCGCCGAGCATGGCGGCCGAGTCGTCGCGCTGACACTGCCGCACGCCACGAAGATCCGGCTCTCGTTTTTGTCCGGTTTCGTGCTCGACGGCCTGCCCGGGTGGCGCGAGACAATGCACCTGCCCGTCGCCCAGCGGCTCAGAGCTCTGGCCGACCCCGAGGTGCGCCGGCGCCTCGACACGGGCGCGCAGTCAGAGGAGGCCGGCATCCTGCGCGGGCTCGCCCAGTGGGAGCGGTTGATCATCGTCGAAACGTTCGCCTCCGAGAATGCCAACGCCACAGGCCATTCCGTCGGCGAAGTCGCCAAGGCCCGCGGCCGCGCGCCGTTCGACACGCTGCTGGACATCGTGATCGCCGACGAGCTGCGCACCGGGCTGTCGCCGCGGCCGTTCGGCGACGACGACGCCGACTGGCGGCTGCGCGCACAGGTGTGGCGGCACCGCGACGCCGTCATCGGCGGCTCGGACGCCGGCGCGCACCTCGACATGATGTGCGGCGCGATCTACACGACCTCGTTGCTGGGCCACGGCGTGCGTGAGCGCCGGGTGGTCACGCTCGAGGAGGCGGTGCGGCTGGTCACCGACGTGCCGGCTCGGCTCTACGGGCTGCGCGAGCGGGGCCGCATCATCCCCGGCTGGCACGCCGACCTGGTGCTGTTCGACCCGGCGAGCGTCGGCCACGGGCCCGAGCGCACCCGCTACGACCTTCCCGCCGGCGCACCTCGGCTCGTTGCCGACGCGCACGGCATCACCTGTGTGTGGGTCGGCGGCGTCGAGGTGTGCCGCAACGGCGTGGCCACCGGGGCACTACCCGGCACGGTGCTGCGCTCCGGGCGCGACACCGACACGGTGCGGGCACGGGCATGACGGCTCCGCTCGAGTTCGACCCCGCCGAATTGCAGGGCGGGCTGCTGATGGCTATCGACAACGTTCACGAGCGGCTGCGCGCGGCCCGCGAACAAGGTCCGGTCATGGCGGGAAATCCATTCTCGGAGACCAGCACTCAGATACTCGGTGAGTTGGGGGTGACGGTGCTCGGCTACGACGCGTGCCACACCGTGCTGACCCAGCCGGACACGTTCTCGTCGTCGATCTACGACCGGGTGATGGGTCCGGTCATGGGCCGCACGCTGCTCGAGCTCGAGGGCGCCGAGCACCGAGCCAGCCGGGCGCTGGTGTCGCCGTCGTTCCGGACGGCGCTGTTGCAGCGGTGGCGCACGGAGCTCGTCGAGGTCGTCGTCCACGAGCTCATCGACCGGTTCGCGCCGCGCGGACGGGCCGAGCTGGCGCGCGAGTTCACCTTCGCGTTTCCGGTGCAGGTGATCGCGCGGCTGATGGGCCTGCCCCGCTCCGACTACCTACGCTTCCAGCGGCTGTCGATCGAACTGCTCAACGTGGTCTATGACTGGGACTGCGGGCTCGCCGCGTCGGCGGCGCTGAAGGAGTACTTCGGCGAGGTGCTCGCGCAGCGGCGGCGTGCCCCGCAGGACGACTTGATCAGCACGCTGGCGGAGTCCGAGATCGACGGGGCACGCCTGACCGACGACGAGATCTTCGCGTTCCTGCTGCTGATCCTGCCGGCCGGGGTGGAGACGACGTATCGCGCGTCGGGCAACCTGCTGGTCGCCCTGCTCACCCAACACGAGGCGATGGAGATGGTGCGCGCCGACCGCGTGAAGGTGCACGGCGCGATCGAGGAGGCGCTGCGCTGGGAGCCGCCGATCACGACGGTCGTGCGGCTGGCGATCCGCGACTGCGAGCTGGCCGGGCTGGCGATTCCGTCGGGAACCAGCGTCAGCGTGAGCGTCGCCGCCGCCAACCGCGACCCGATGCGCTACCCGGACCCGGACCGCTTCGATCCCACCCGGACCAACATCGCGCACCTGACGTTCGGCGGCGGCCCGCACCTGTGCCTGGGCATGCACCTGGCGCGGATGGAAACCGCGGTCGCGGTCAACGCCCTGCTCGACCGGCTGCCCGACCTTCGGCTGGACCCGAACGAGCCGGCCCCGCACGTCGCCGGCGTTGCATTTCGTTCGCCGCCGACGATCCCGGTGGAGTTCACACCCGCTTAGCCGGCGCCGTGGAATACCGCCTCGACGTTGTTGCCGTCCGGGTCGCGGACGAACGCACCGAAATAGCCGGGGTGGTACTCAGGCCACAGCCGCGGCTCGTGCAGCGACTCCGCGCCGAGCTCGATGGCCGCGGCGTAGAACGCCTTGACCGCGTCCACGCCGTCGGCGGCGAACGCCACGTGGATCTCGCGGTTGGGGCCAAGGTCAGCGTCGGCGATCCAGAAGGCGGGCTTGCCGGTCCTGCCGTATCCGATCGCGATGTCGAAGTCCATCTGCCGGCTGTAGCCGAGCACACCGAGGACTTTGTCGTAGAACGCCTTCGACGCGGCGAAGTCCGAGCAGTTGATTCCGAAGTGGTCGATCACGGGCCCCATCCTGGCACGAGGCGCCGACACGGTCGTAGGCTCCAATGATGAGCTTCGATCTGCTAATCAAAGGCGGCACGATCGTCGACGGTTTCGGCGGCGAGCCTTATGCTGGCGACGTCGCGGTCTCCGACGGCGTGATCGTCGCGGTCGGGTCCGTCGCGGGAGAGGACGCGGCCCGCGAGATCGACGCGACCGGCCTTTTGGTGACCCCCGGCTTCGTCGACCTGCACACCCACTACGACGGCCAGGCCATCTGGTCGGACCGGCTGACACCGTCGTCGCATCACGGCGTCACGACCGCGATCATGGGCAACTGCGGCGTCGGCTTCGCGCCGTGCCGCCCCGAGGACCACGACGTGCTCGTCGACGTGATGGCCGGCGTCGAGGACATCCCTGGCGTCGTCATGGCCGACGGCCTGCCCTGGGACTGGGAGACGTTCCCCGAATTCATGGACGCGGTGGACTCTCGACAGCGCGACATCGACGTGGCCGCCTATCTACCGCACTCGCCGCTGCGGGTGTACGTGATGGGACGCCGCGGCGTCGACCGGCAGCCCGCGACCGCCGACGATCTCGCGCGCATGCGCGCGCTGGCCGCCGAGGCGATCGAAGCGGGCGCTGTGGGCTTCGCGTCATCCCGGTTCGTGTTGCATAAAACCGCTGGGGGAGAACAGATCCCGACCTATAACGCAGCGCGTGACGAGATCGACGCGATCGCTGCGGGAGTGGCCGACGGCGGCGGCGGCCTGCTCCAATTCGTACCCGACATCCCTGCCGGCGGCTACGAGTCGGTGCTCGGACAGGTTTTCGAGGTAGGCCAGGACCACGGACTGCCGGTGACGTTCAGCCTGGCCACCGGCAACACCGGCGACCCGGTATGGCCGGACGCGTTCAATTTGATCGAGAAGTTCAATTCTTCTGGCGACAACGACTTCGGCATCACCGCGCAGATGTTTCCCCGGCCGATCGGTCTGGTCATCGGCCTCGAGCTGACCGGCAACCCGTTCATCCTGTACCCGAGCTACCGCGAGATCGCGGACTTGCCGCTGGCGCAGCGGGTCGCAGAGATGCGCAAACCGCAAGTGCGGCAACGGATCCTGGCCGACAAGCCGACCGAGCAGGGCAATCCGCTGCTGTTTCTGGCGCAGATGTGGGACTGGATGTACCCGCTCGGTGAGCGCCCGGACTACGAGCCGGCCGCCTCAACGAGCATCGCCGCGCGGGCAGCGGCACGAGGCGTGAGCCCGATGGAGGAGGCCTACGACCGGCTCCTCGACGAAGACGGGCACGCGATGCTGATGGTGGCGATGGGCAACTACCACGACAACTCGCTCGACACGGTCGGTGAGCTGCTGCGCCGCGACGACGTCGTGCTGGGTCTCGGCGACGGCGGTGCGCATTACGGAATGATCTGCGACGCAAGCTTTCCCACCTTCATGCTGGCGCACTGGGCGCGGGACCGGGCCACCGGGCGGATGAGTGTGGCCGACGTAATTCGCGAGCTGACCTCGGTGCCCGCGCGGGTGGCCGGGCTGGCCGACCGCGGCCGAATTGCAGTGGGCTACAAGGCGGATCTGAACGTGATCGACCATGCTGCGATGCAATTGCACCGCCCAGTGATCGCATACGACCTGCCCGCTGGTGGCCGGCGTCTGGATCAGACGGCCGACGGCTACGTCGCGACGATCGTGTCCGGTGAGGTCATCGTCGAGAACGGCGAACCCACCGCGGCGCGCCCCGGCCGATTGGTCCGCGGCCGCCAACCCGCCCCGGCGTAGCTCGCCGAGCGTGGGCCCTAGGTACGGAATCCACCCGAATTCTGTCCGTAGCGCCCACGGTCGGCGTCAGATAGGACAGCCAGCTGCGCGGAGTTTGGCTTTGACGCGCTCAACTACGATGTGCGGCCGCGACAGCATCTCGGCGCTGACGCGAATCACCACCCAGCCCGCCGCTTCCAGGAGGGCGATCCGCTCGATGTCCCAAGAGCGTTGCCGACCATCGCTCCAGTGCTGCACGCCGTCGTACTCGACGGCCACCATCCACTGCCGCCAGCCCATGTTGACACGAATGTGAAGTTCACGGAACTCGATCTGGGTCTCGGGTGGCGGGAGTCCGCCGCGCACGAGCACCAACCGCAATCGCGACTCCCGTGGCGATTCGGCGCCGCCGTCGACCAGCTCCAGCACCGTTCGCAAGCGGCGTATGCCGCGAGTCCCCGGTCGCTTGTCGGCCAACGCCACCACTTCGGCGGGTTTTATGCCGGTGGCATTGAACAATGCATCGAGAATCGGGACCGCCTCGCCGAAGATTCGGCTGCGCCCGATGTCGAATGCGGTGCGTGCCGGACTGGTGAGCAGCATGCCCCGCCCGAGACAAACCTCGTCCTCGTCGACTTGGAAGCTGTGGGCGACCAATCCCGGCTGACTGTGCCGATCCGCTCGGATGACCTCCGCGGGCAGCCGCGGGTCAAGCCACTTGGTCCCCCATACCGCGGCCGCGGAGATGCCTGCCAGCGTGGCGCCGGCCGACAGCCAGGCTGCGCGGGCTTTGGTGGCCGCTGTGAGGTCAACGTCCCTTCGCACGTAAACGTCGCGAAACACCCTTCGATATCGCATGCGGAGGTCGTTGCGCGTCACGTCGCCGGCATCAAGCGCTGCGCTGCCGACAAAAGGCCCGTCGTCCATGCCGCGAAAGAGTCGTCGGCCGCGCCGACAGCCAGGTGTCAACGGGCTCGCCGACCGTGGGAGCTGTGGATGAAATTCGGGCTGTGAATGTGCGTAGCCCCCACATTCGGCGCAACGTGGGCACGAAAAAGCCCGGCTCACACAGTGAGCCGGGCTTTTTCGTGAAACGACTTAGAAGTCCATGCCGCCCATGCCGCCGGTCGGGTCGCCCGCGGGTGCGGCCGCCTTCTCCGGCTTGTCGGCGACGACGGCCTCGGTCGTCAGGAACAGCCCCGCGATGGACGCCGCGTTCTGCAGCGCCGAGCGGGTCACCTTCACTGGGTCGGCGACGCCGGCCTTGAGCAGGTCCTCGTACTCGTTGGTGTCGGCGTTCAGACCGGTGCCCGCCTTGGAGTTGCGCACCTTCTCGGCGACCACACCGGGCTCCAGCCCCGCGTTGAACGCGATCTGCTTCAGCGGAGCCTCCAGCGCCACCTTGACGATGTTGACGCCGGTGGCCTGATCGCCCTGCAGCTTCAGCTCGTCGAGCGACGGTGCCGACTGCAGCAGCGCCACGCCGCCGCCGGCGACGATGCCCTCCTCGACGGCCGCCTTCGCGTTGCGCACGGCGTCCTCGATGCGGTGCTTGCGCTCCTTGAGCTCGACCTCGGTGGCCGCACCGGCCTTGATCACGGCCACGCCACCGGCCAGCTTGGCCAGCCGCTCCTGCAGCTTCTCGCGGTCGTAGTCGGAGTCGCTGTTCTCGATCTCCTGACGGATCTGGGCCACCCGCCCGGCGATGGCGTCGGAGTCACCGGCGCCCTCGACGATCGTGGTCTCGTCACGGGTGACGACGACCTTGCGGGCCTTGCCGAGCAGCGCGACGTCGGCGTTCTCCAGCGTGAGGCCGACCTCCTCGCTGATGACCTGGCCACCGGTGAGGATCGCCATGTCCTGCAGCATCGCCTTGCGGCGGTCACCGAAGCCGGGCGCCTTGACGGCCACCGACTTGAACGTGCCGCGGATCTTGTTGACCACCAGGGTCGACAGCGCCTCGCCCTCGACGTCCTCGGCGATGATCAGCAGCGGCTTGCTGGCCTGGATGACTTTCTCCAGCAGCGGCAGCAGGTCCTTGACCGTGCTCACCTTGGAGCTGACCAACAGGATGTACGGCTCCTCGAGGACGGCCTCCTGGCGCTCGGGGTCGGTGACGAAGTAGCCCGAGATGTAGCCCTTGTCGAACCGCATGCCCTCGGTGAGCTCGAGCTGCAGGCCGAAGGTGTTGGACTCCTCAACGGTGATGACACCCTCGTTGCCGACCTTGTCCATGGCCTCGGCGATCAGCTCACCGATCGAGCTGTCGCCCGCCGAGATGCCGGCGGTCGCGGCGATCTGCTCCTTGGTCTCGACCTCTTTGGCCGACTTGAGCAGGGTCTCGGTGACCTTCTCGACGGCCTGGTCGATGCCGCGCTTGAGCGCCATCGGGTTGGCGCCGGCCGCCACGTTGCGCAGGCCCTCACGGACCAGCGCCTGCGCCAGCACCGTGGCGGTGGTGGTGCCGTCACCGGCGACGTCGTCGGTCTTCTTGGCTACTTCCTTGACCAGCTCGGCGCCGATCTTCTCGTATGGGTCCTCGAGCTCGATCTCCTTGGCGATGGACACGCCATCGTTGGTGATCGTGGGAGCGCCCCACTTCTTTTCCAGAACGACGTTGCGCCCCTTGGGGCCCAACGTCACCTTTACCGCGTCGGCGAGGCTGTTCAGACCCCGCTCGAGGCCGCGACGGGCCTCTTCGTCATACGCAATTGTCTTGGCCATTGCGAAGCATTTCCTCCGATAGGGATGGCAACGTTCTCTGGCCGGGCCAGTGCCCGCGACGTCCCGGCCTAGCACTCACCGGTCGCGAGTGCCAACGTCATTCTTAGCACTCGCATATGCCGAGTGCAAGGTCGGTTCCGAGTGGCCTACGCGGATTAGGCTGGACGCGATGTCACTCGTCGTGCCGCCGTACCCGCCGCCGCGTTACACGAAGGACGAACCCGAGGTCAGCGCCTGGCTGCGGCGGGGTGACGAGCCGCCCGACTACGAGTCGTCCGGAGTCGCCTACCACTACCTGGCGAACCAGCAGCAGACCGACGGCGACTACGGCCTGTACCGCGTGGACATCGGGCCGGCCGGCGGCGGGCCCGGGCCGCATTTTCACCGCACGATGTCGGAAGCGTTCTTCGTCCTAACCGGCACGGTGTCGCTGTTCGACGGCACCGCGTGGGTCGACGGGCACCAGGGCGACTTCTTCTATGTCCCCCCAGGCGGCGTGCACGGCTTCCGCAACGAGGTCGACGAGCGCGCGTCGCTACTGATGCTGTTCGCTCCCGGCGCACCGCGGGAGGTCTACTTCGAGGGCTTCGGCGCGCTCGCCGACATGACCGACGACGAGCGCCGGGAGTGGTTCGTGCACAACGACAACTTCTTCGTCTAGCGCGCCCAGACGCTGTCCGAGACCCACGGCGACGCCTGCGCCGCGACCGCCCACGCCAGCTCGGCCGGCACGTCGATCACCTGGTAGCGCTTGCGGCCCGCGGCGGTGGCTGCGATCAGCGTCGCGACGCCCGCGCGCCGCTGCAACAAGGTCTGACGCATCGTCCAGCCGATGATGCCGGCGCAGGCGATGCAGTCCCGGCGGCGCTCCAGGCTGCCGCTGCGCGCCACAAGCCAGCCGTCGCCGACGCGGTGACCCAACGACCGAACCCGGTCAGCGCCAAGCAGCACGCCCGTCACCACGGCCACCGCCCATAGGATCCACGCCCAAATGGGCAGTGCGACAACCACATTGGCGACTAACAGCACGATTCCCGCCAGCACGGGAATCGCCAGCGCACGCGTGAAGCGCCGCCGCCTCGCGGCTGCACCGTGCCGTCGCAGCCGCCCCGTCACCGCCTCCCGGTCTGCGATGAGATCCGTCAACACCGCCGTCGCCGTCGATGCCGGACAGGGCGGCAGCAGCACCGAGGACTCGCCCTCCCCGTGCACGCCGGTCATCACCGCGTCCAGCCGGGCGCCGCGCAGCGCACGCACCGGCAGCGGCTCGCGCAGCGTTCCGCCGCGCAGCCGGCGCATGTCGAACGTGTACTCACGCACCCGCAGCAGCCCATGGCGCAGTTGCAGCGTGCCGGCATCCCGGCGCAACACCAACCCGCCGTAGGTGACCCACGACCAAGCCACCGCCAGCAGCACCGACGCCACGACGACACTGACAACGCCGACGCTGATCACGATGACGACACTGGTGCGCTGGGCAGCTTCAGCCCCGGCCTTCGCGACCCGTTCCGAGAGCGTCACCCCGACTCCCGACTGGTACGCCACGCCGATCACCGCCGCGATCATCACCAGACCGGAAAGCGACAGCGGCGCATACCGCAGCCACGACGGCTGCCAGCGCGCCAGCACCCGGTGAGGCGGCGCTTCGGCTTGTGCGGGAGCCACCGACTCAGCCAACAGCGTGGCCCGCAGCGCGGGCACCTGCGCGGCCTCCACGGCGTCCAACGCGAACGCCGCATGTCCTCGGCTCTCCTGGCCGGTGCCGACGCGCACCACGGTCAGCCCCAGCAGCCGGTGCAGCAGCCGCGAATCCGTCTGCACGGAACGAATCCTGTTGCGCGGCATCGAGATCGACCGCCGACGCAGCACACCGGTGCGCAGCGCGACGTTCTCGTCATCGATCCGGTACGTGGTGACCAACCAGCGCAGCACGCCGACGCCGAGCACCACCCCCAACGCGGCGAACGGCCAGGCGCTGTTGCCCGTCGAAGACCCGAGTACCAAAGACCCGATCAGAATCGGCAATTGGCGCAACACCTCGTGAACCGGGTGCACCAGCAGCATGCGCGGGCTCAGGCGCTGCCAATCATCGCTGTGCTCCTCGCGTCCGCCGTCGTTCACGTAGCGTCCCCGCTGCCCAAGGCCGCGATGTCGGTCAGCTGCTCGACGACGCGGTCGGCGACGTCGTTGTCGAGAGCGACGATGCGTACCGCCCCCGCCGACGACGCCGTCGTGACCGTGACGTTGGCGACGCCGAACAGCCTGTCCAGTGGGCCGCGCTCAGTGTCGACGGTCTGCACCCGCGAGATCGGCGCGATCCGCCGCTCCTGCACCAGCCACCCGGTGCGGGTGAACACCGCCTGCGGGCTGATCTCCCAGCGGTGCACCCGGTACCGCCATAACGGAACGACGGCGATCTGCAGCGCCATCAACACGACCGTCGCCACCGCGACGAGCACGTGCACCCATCCCGGCCGCGGCGCGAGCACCACCCACACCACCTGGGCGACGACGGGCACGATCCACGCCAGCGACGCGGACAGCGCCCACATCAACGGGGCTCGGCGGCTGGGCGGATTGGCGGGCTCGGCGAACGCAGTCAACGACGAATTCCTGTTGGATTAGCTTTGAGCGTGACGATACGTGGCCCCAGCAGGAGGCCGGTGAGCGCTCGCGCGAAGAGGAGACAAAACTGATGAGCAAGTGGACCGCAGCTGACATTCCCGACCAATCCGGACGCGTCGCCATCGTCACCGGGGCCAACACCGGCCTCGGGTTCCACACCGCCGCCGCGCTGGCGGACAAGGGCGCCCACGTCATCCTCGCGGTGCGCAACCTCGACAAGGGCAACGACGCCGCCTCGCGGATCAGCGCGAAAAGCCCGAACGCGGTCGTCAAGGTCCAACAGCTCGACCTCACGTCGCTGGACGCGATCCGCCAGTCGGCCGACGAGATCAAGGCCGAGCAGCAGCGTATCGACCTGCTGATCAACAACGCCGGCGTGATGTACACCGACAAGGACACCACCAAGGACGGATTCGAGCTGCAGTTCGGCACGAACCATCTGGGCCACTTCGCGTTCACCGGTCTGCTGCTGGACCGGCTGCTGCCGGTGGAGGGTTCGCGCGTGGTGACGGTCAGCAGCGTCGGGCACCGCATCAGGGCGAAGATCCACTTCGACGACCTGCAGTGGGAGCGCAGCTACAACCGGATCGCCGCGTACGGTCAGTCCAAGCTGGCCAACCTGATGTTCACCTACGAGCTGGCGCGCCGGCTCAAACTCAAGGGCGCGCCGACAGCGGCGCTGGCCGCACACCCCGGCGGCTCAAACACCGAGCTGACCCGCAACTTGCCCCAGCCCATCAGGCGTCCGGGCGAATTCATCTGGAGTCTGGTCACGCAGTCCGCCGAGATGGGTGCCCTGCCCACGCTGCGCGCTGCCACCGACCTGTCAGCGGTGAGCGGCCAGTACTACGGTCCGGACGGCTTGGGCGAGCAGCGCGGCCACCCGAAGGTGGTCAAGTCGAGCGCGCAGTCACACGACGAAGAGCAGCAGGCCCGGCTGTGGCAGGTGTCCGAGGAACTGACCGGCGTCACCTATCCCCTGTGATGCGTTCCGTCGACGCGCACGGGCGCGTGGTGGCCGGCCTCATCAAAGCCCGCCCGGCCGTGACCGTCCCGCTCGCCGAGGCGGCCGGCCTGGCACTGGCCGACGACGTCGTCGCACCGCTGTCGCTGCCCGGTTTCGACAACTCCGCAATGGACGGGTACGCGGTGCTGGCCGACGACATCGCCGGCGCATCGGCCGACCGTCCGGTGGTGCTACCGGTCGCCGAGGACATCCCCGCCGGCCGCACCGACATGCTGACGCTGAACCCGGGGACCGCACACCGGATCATGACGGGCGCGCCGCTGCCGGCGGGCGCAACGGCCGTGGTGCAGGTGGAGCTCACGGACGGTGGGAGCCGCGACGGCGGCGACTTTAGATTCAGCACCGAGTCCGTAAAAATCTTTGCGTCGGTGCCCGACGGGCGGCACATCCGCCGCGCCGGCGAGGACGTCGCCGCCGGCACCACGGTGCTGCGCAGCGGCCAGCTCGCCACGCCCGCGGCGCTGGGGCTGGCGGCCGCGCTGGGCTTGACGCAGCTGTCGGTGCTTCCACGGCTGCGGGTGCTGGTGGTGTCGACGGGCGAGGAACTGGTGACACCCGGGCATCCGCTTCGGCCGGGGCAGATCTATGAGAGCAACGCGGTCATGCTCGCCGCCGCGGTGCGCGAAGCCGGCGGCGAGGTGGTCGCGGCGACCATGAGCGGCGACGACGTCGACGAGTTCCGCCATGCGCTCGAGACGTACGCGGGCCTCGCCGACCTGATCATCACGACAGGCGGGGTGAGCGCGGGCGCCTACGAAGTCGTCAAAGACTCGCTGGCCGACGACGGCGTCGAATTCGTCAAGGTCGCAATGCAACCCGGCATGCCGCAGGGCGCGGGCCGACTGGCCGGCACGTCGATCGTGACGCTTCCGGGCAACCCGGTCAGCGCGCTGGTGTCCTTCGAGGTGTTCGTGCGGCCGGCGTTGCGCACAGCCATGGGGTTGCCCGGCGCATCACGCCCGCGGCGCACCGCGGTACTGACCGATCCGCTGACGTCACCGCGCGGCAAAAGACAGTTCCGGCGCGGAGTACTGGACGGGTCTGACGTCACCACTTATGGTCCCCCGGCCTCGCATCACCTGCGCTGGCTCGCGTCGGCGAACTGTCTGCTCGAGATCGGCGAGGACGTCACCGAACTGGCAGCGGGATCGCAGGTAGACGTCTGGGACTTAAGATAGCGCCCAATGGCCAGACGCCCCCATCTCCCGGCCGACGACGGGTCAGAAGCCTCCCGGCTGATCGAGCTGGTTCGCTCGACGGTTCCCCCGATGCATCCCGCCGGATTGCCGTTCGTCTCCGTCGGGCTGGGCGTTGCCGCGCTCGGGCGCAAGCACCGCTGGCTGCGAGCTGCGGGCCTGACGACCGCGAGCGTATGCGCGGCCTTCTTCCGGCACCCGGCACGGGTCCCACCCGAACGCCCCGGCGTGGTGGTCGCACCCGCCGACGGGCAGATCACGATCGTCGACACCGCGGTGCCGCCCGCCGAACTCGGGTTGCCGGCGGGGCCGCGGCCTCGGGTCAGCATCTTCCTGTCGCTGTTCGACGTGCACGTGCAGCGCGTTCCGATCGGCGGCGAGGTCCTCGCTGTGCAGCACCGGCCCGGCGCGTTCGGGTCGGCCGACCGGCCCCGGTCCAGCGAGGAGAACGAGCGCAACAGCATGTGGATCCGCACCCCGGACGGCCACGACGTCGTCGTCGTTCAGATCGCCGGGGTGCTGGCGCGACGCATCGTCTGCACCGCCCGCGCGGGTGACAAGCTGGCGATCGGCGACACGTACGGGCTGATCCGCTTCGGGTCGCGTCTGGACACCTATCTGCCCGAGGGTTCGACGCTGCTGGTGACCCCGGGGCAGCGCGCGGTCGGCGCCGAAACCGTGCTTGCCGAGCTGCCATGACCAAAAACGTCAGAGGAAGCCTGCGGCTACTGCCCAGCGCGATGACGGTGACGGCGATCTGTCTGGCGCTGACGTCGGTCAAGCTGGCCCATGACGACCAGGTGACGCCGGCGCTCGCGCTGCTGGCCGGTGCGGCGATCCTGGATGCGCTCGACGGGCGTATCGCGCGGGTGCTCAACGCGACGTCACGCATGGGTGAGGAGATCGACTCACTCGCC
>DATBFF010000240.1:0-3347 GCA_036558625.1 Mycobacterium sp.
GGTGTCCACCGCGGCATGGAACACGTAGGTGAAGTCGTTCGGCAGCATCGAGAAGTCGCCGGTCGACACGTCGAGCCGCACCGGTGTGACACCGGCGGCGGCGAGCTTGTCGTGATCGGCCGGATCGCGCAATCGTGCTGCGCCCCACACTTCGTTGCGCGCGGCCAACTCCCGCGCGATCGGGAACGCGATCTTCCCGGTGGCGCCAGTGATGAGGATCTTCTCGCCGTCAAGCATTGGAACAGACACCGAGATCAGACTTATGACACGCGAATCGCTCAAAATGCGTGCAGGTAACCTGATTTCGCGCGAGCACTGGCGTCCTAGTCGTCGTCGAGTTCGGTGATCGCGTGCACAGGGCAGTCGAGCAGGGCGCGCATCACCGCGTCGTGGTCTTTCTCGGGTATCTCACCGTTGCCGACGAGCGACGCGTACCCCCAGTCGTCGAGCGAGAAGTACTCCGGCGCGTGCTTGGCGCACAGCCCGAATCCGTCACAGACCGTCCGGTCGAGTTTGATCCTCATGCCCCCGCCTCCGCCTCGTACGGCCGCACCGCGCTGAACACGTCGACACGGCAGTCGTCGCATTCGCCATTCAGGTGGCGTGCGACCACTTGCGGGAACTGGACGAGCAGGCTTGCGGCCACGTTTGTCGCGGCGTCGAGAGTGGCGCAGGCACCCCTCCCGCGCAACACCACCGACCACCGCTCCAACCTCGTAAGGTCCTCGTCGGTGGCCATGCCGTCGCGCAACGCTGTCGTCACGGCCGACATCGCCGCCGTTCCGTTGAAGCACGAGCCGCACTGGCCTGCGTTCTCGCGGTCGAAGTAAGCCATCACCGACGCCGCGACGGCGACCGGGCAGTCCTGTGTCAGAAGCGAAATCGCGCCGCACCCCAGTCCGCTGCCGAGGCGGCGCATCGTCTCGTGGTCGAGCGTGGTGTCGAGGATCGTCCGGTTGAGCAGGCCCGCGAAGTAGCCGCCCATCAGAACACCGCGCAGCGTGTCGGCCGAAACACCATGGTGGGCAAGCAGTTCGGTGAACGGCAACCCGTGGGGCACCTCATACAGTGCCGGTGGCCGGCCGCCGCCGGTGATGGTCATCAAGAAGGTGCCGGGCGACATCGACGTGCCCTCGGCACGGAATGCTTCGGCACCATGCCGCTGCAAGAAGGGGAGCGTTGCCAGAGTCTCCACGTTGCTCACCAACGTGGGAAGCGCTGCGACGCCCCGCTGGTACGGGCGCGGCGGCTTGTCGGTGGGCTTGGCGGGACCGCCGTTGAGCGCCCGCACGGCCGCCGTTTCCTCTCCCGCTACGTATGTGGGCTCCACCGTCACGACACTGACTGCCAGGCCGCCGAGGATGTCGGCGTCCAGGTCGGCCAGCGCGGTTTCCACGGCCCGGGCGGAGGGGGCATCCGACACGTACACATACGAGCGGCGCGCACCGACGACGTGGGCGGCCAGCCGCAGCCCGTCGACCACCAGATGCGGGCGATTCCGTAGCAGCCACCTGTCTTTGACCGAAGCCGGTTCGCCCTCTTCGCCGTTCGCGACGACCACGGTGTCGTGACCGCGCCGGCCGCGGTCGCGGACCGCGCGCAGCTTGACCGCCAGCGGGAACGCTGCTCCGCCGCGCCCGAGTAGGCCGGACAGTTCGATCTCTTCCAGCAGTCCGTCGGTGCCGATCAGCGGGCGGTAGCCGCCGGCGTCGCGGTAGTCAGCGAAGTCTTCCGCCCCCGGCCGGGTGCGTAGTAGCCGGCCGGCGCAACCGGGCCAGATCTCGACGCTCAGATCGGTTGGTGCGGTGGCTTTCACAGCCGGATCTTTCGTACGCTGACGGGCATGCGAACCGCGGTGGTGCGCGTCAATGTGGACGTGGCAGGGGAGCTGACTCCTGCGCAGTTACGCGACGGCATGACGACCCTCCGCGAACTCGCCGACAGCGCGGCGGCGGAGCTGGTGGACAACGACCTTGCCGGACTGCCGGGCACGCGTCGCGAAGTGGAAATGCTGATGTCGGGGCGAGATCCCGGGGAACTCACGCGCACGGCAATGGACCTGTGCGCCAGAGCATTCCCGACGACGCCTGTCGCAGGAGTGCTGACCTACCTCAGTCGGGGGACCGACGACGATGCGCACGGAGTGTTGGCCGGCTTCGGGTTGACCGGGGAGATCACCCGCACGTCGACGGGCGAGGGCTGGGACGTCGTGGATGTGACGCTGCGCCGAGAAGACATCGCACGCATTCCGGAGAGCCGGATCCACACCGCGCTGGAGGCCTCGCTGAACTGCGAGGTCTACATCCACCTGATCTGACATCAGGACCGCCCCAGAAACTCGAGGATCGCCGGCGCGGCTTGGACCCAGGTGTCGAACATGTTGAAGCGTTTGACCTTGCCCTGCGCGCGCTCTTCGGATGCCCGCTCCCAGGCGTCCTCGGGCCAGGGCGGGTCGATCAGCTCGGATCGCTTGATCAGGCAGCTCACCTCCAGCGAGGTCCGCTTGGGATGGTCGAGGTCGTTCTCGCCGCCACGGATGATCAGTGTGGGCACCGTGATGTTGTCGAACAGCTCGTCGTCGACGCCTGGAATCGTCTGGCCGGGCTTCGACACGTAGGCGTTGAGCCAGCGCAGCATCAGCTTCAGGAACTCGTCGGCGTCGAGGTCGAGAAACCTTTGCTCGTTGGCCGGGTTCTGTTCGATCCGCTCTTTCCAATCATCCACGCGCATCACGCCTTTGATGCCCAGGCCCCGCACCGCGAGGATGCTCGGCACGACGTAATAGGAGCCCAACACCAAAGTTCCATAGACGCCGCCGACGATGTTCCACACCACCAGCTTGGTAAGCAGCTCGGGATAGAGCATGGCGGTCAGCATCGAGTCGCGTGCCCCGCCGGATCCGCCCGCGATGACGCACGGGCCGATGCCCAGCCCGGTGATGAGCCCGTGCAGCGTCTCGGCCCGCATGTGAGATTCGCTCTGCCCGTAGAACTGCACGTCGGATTTCCCGCAGTTGGGCCGGTCCCACAGCAGCACCCGGTAGCCGCCGTCGACGAGCGCCTCGGCCAGTGGCCGCAGGCCGGGAATGTCCTTGCTGAAGCGGCCCCCCGGTGTCAAGACGATGAAATCTCCTGTCGTGCCCAGGATTTCGTAGACGACGTTGCCGCCGTTGATCTCGATCGTCTTCTCGCTCACGCGGTCACCCACACCTCGTTGTCCACCACCCGGACCGGATAGGTGCGGATACTCCATTCGGGCTTGACGGCGGTGGTCCCGGTTGCCAGCTCGAAACCCCATTGATGCCAAGGGCAGTAGATGAACTCCATGTCGCGGACCATCACCGCGTC
>DATBFF010000241.1:0-2322 GCA_036558625.1 Mycobacterium sp.
GGTGTGCTCGAGGTTCTGATCCGAAAGCCGGGACAGCGCGAACGCGTAAGCCGCGTCGTCGGCGTGCGCGTCGTGCACGACGATCTCTTCGACAGCCACGTCGGCGGTCTTGGCCACGTCGAGGCTGAAGCCGGATTTCACCACGCAGTACTCGCCGTTTGCACCGAACACGATCGGTTCGCCGTGGCGGACGTTGATCACTCGCTCCTCGGCGCCTTCTTTGCGGAGCGCGTCAAACGAACCGTCGTTGAAGATGGGGCAGTCCTGCAGGATCTCTACGAACGACGCGCCGCGGTGCTGGGCGGCTGCGCGCAAGACCTCCGAAAGTCCCTTGCGGTCAGAATCGAGCGCGCGCCCGACGAACGTCGCCTCGGCGCCCAGCGCCAACGAGACCGGGTTGAACGGCTGATCGAGCGAGCCCATCGGGGTGGACTTGGTGACCTTGCCGATCTCGGATGTCGGCGAGTACTGACCCTTGGTCAGGCCGTAGATGCGGTTGTTGAACAACAGGATCGTGATGTTGACGTTGCGGCGCAGCGCATGGATGAGGTGGTTACCCCCGATCGACAGCGCGTCGCCGTCACCGGTGACGACCCACACCGACAAGTCCTCGCGCGCCAGGGCCAGACCGGTGGCGAAGGTCGGCGCGCGCCCGTGAATCGAGTGCATCCCGTACGTCTCGAGGTAGTACGGGAAACGGCTCGAGCAGCCGATGCCGCTGACGAACACCATGTTCTCCCGCCGAAGGCCGAGCTCCGGCAAGAAGTTTCGAATCGTGTTGAGGATGACGTAGTCGCCGCAACCGGGGCACCAGCGCACTTCCTGGTCGCTGGTGAAGTCCTTGGCCTTCTGCGGTTCGTCTGTCGTGGGCACCCCGCTGATGGCGGTGAGCCCCATGTCTGTGCCGATCGTGCTAGTCATGCACCAATTCCCGCTTACTTCTCCACTCGCTACCGTCCAACTTAGCGAACTTGGCCTTGTTGCTTTCCATTTCGGCCAGTGAGCCGTCCAGGGCTGCATCGATGATGTCTTCGATTTCGTCGGCCAGGAACGCAACACCTTTGATTTTGGTCACCGACGCAACGTCGACCAGATACTTACCGCGTAGCAGCAGCGCCAATTGTCCGAGGTTCATCTCCGGCGCGACGACGGTGCGGTAGCGGCGCAACACGTCACCCAGGTTGGCCGGGAACGGATTGAGGTGACGAAGTTGAGCGTGGGCGACTTTGATGCCTTTGCGACGGGCTCGCCGGCACGCCTCGCCGATCGGCCCATAGCTGCTGCCCCAGCCGATCAACAGCAGTTCGGCGTCGGCGGTCGGATCGTCGACCACAAGGTCAGGAACCGAGATCCCGTCGATCTTCGCCTGGCGCAGCCGCACCATCAGGTCGTGATTGGCCGGGTCGTAGGAGATGTTTCCCGACCCGTTGGCCGCCTCGAGACCGCCGATGCGGTGCTCGAGCCCCGGCGTCCCCGGGATGGCCAACTGCCGGGCCAACGTCTCCGGGTCGCGCGCATACGGCTGGAAGTCGTCGCCCGGCTGCGAAAGATTGCGATCGATTGGTTCATACGTGCTGACGTCCGGAATGCGCCACGGCTCAGAGCCGTTCGCGATAGCGCCATCTGACAGCAGGATCACGGGCGTGCGATAGGTCAGGGCGATTCGCGCGACCTCGATCGCGACGTCAAAGCAGTCTGAGGGCGACCGCGTCGCGAGCACCGCCACCGGGCACTCGCCGTTGCGCCCGTAGAGCGCCTGGAGAAGATCGGCCTGTTCGGTCTTGGTGGGCAGCCCCGTCGACGGGCCACCGCGCTGCACGTCGATCACCAGCAGCGGCAGCTCGGTCATCACCGCGAGCCCGATCGCTTCGGACTTCAGCGAGATGCCGGGACCCGACGTGCTCGTCACGCCCAGTGCGCCGCCGTACGACGCACCGATCGCGGCGCCGATACCCGCGATCTCGTCTTCCGCCTGGAACGTGACGACGTTGAAGTTCTTGTGCTTGGAGAGTTCGTGAAGGATGTCGCTCGCCGGGGTGATCGGGTAGCTGCCGAGCACGACCTTGATGTCGGCGAGGTGACCAGCGACGACGATGCCGTACGCCAGCGCGGTGTTGCCGGAGATCTGCCGGTACTCGCCGGGCGTCAGCTTGGCGGGGGCAACCTCGAAGGTCGCGCCGAACGCCTCGGTGGTCTCGCCGTAATTCCAGCCCGCGCGCAGCGCGAGCACGTTGGCCTCCGCTACGTCGGGCTTCCGCAGGAACTTCTCGCGGATGAAGGTCTCCTGCGGTTCGATTGCGCGTCCGTACATCCACGACAGCA
>DATBFF010000242.1:0-29926 GCA_036558625.1 Mycobacterium sp.
GTCACCGTCAGGCAATCACCGTGCAGCAGACCGGCATCCAGCAATGCCTTCATCACCACCGGCACGCCGCCGATGCGGTCGACGTCGAACATCACGTGCTGGCCGAACGGCTTGACGTTCGCCAGATGCGGGACCTTCGACCCGACGCGGGTAAAGTCTTCGAGCGTCAGCTTGACATTGGCCTCATAAGCGATCGCGAGCAGATGCAGCACCGCGTTGGTGGACCCGCCGAACGCCATCACCACCGCGATCGCGTTCTCGAACGCCTCCTTGGTCAGGATGTCGCGGGCGGTGATGCCGCGGCGCAGCAACTCGACGACCGCCTGCCCGCTGCGCCGGGCGAACCCGTCGCGACGGCGGTCGGTGGCCGGCGGCGCCGCGCTGCCCGGCAGCGACATGCCCAGCGCCTCAGCAGCACTGGCCATCGTGTTGGCGGTGTACATACCGCCGCATGCGCCTTCGCCGGGGCAGATGGCCCGTTCGATCGCGTCGACGTCCTCGCGTGGCATCAGCCCACGCGCGCAGGCGCCGACCGCCTCGAACGCGTCGATGATCGTCACGTCGCGCTCGGTGCCGTCGGACAGTTTCGCCTTGCCCGGCAGTATCGACCCGGCGTAGAGGAACACGCTGGCGAGGTCGAGGCGTGCGGCGGCCATCAGCATGCCGGGCAGCGACTTGTCGCAGCCGGCCAGCAGCACCGAGCCGTCGAGACGCTCGGCTTGCATCACGGTCTCGACGCTGTCGGCGATGACCTCACGCGATACCAGCGAGAAATGCATGCCTTCGTGGCCCATCGAGATGCCGTCGGACACCGAGATCGTGCCGAATTCCATCGGGTAGCCGCCGGCCGCGAACACGCCGTCTTTGGCGGCCTTCGCGAGGCGATCCAGGGAGAGGTTGCACGGCGTGATCTCGTTCCAGGACGACGCCACGCCGATCTGCGGCTTGGCGAAGTCGTCGTCCTCCATCCCTACCGCGCGCAGCATGCCGCGGGCAGCGGCCTTCTCCAGACCGTCCGTGACGTCGCGGCTTCGAGGCTTCATGTCGACTCGACCAGCTTCAGGCGGCATCGTTCAAGTATGCGCCGACGCGAGGTGCCATACCCCGCGGGGGTACACGGCTACAATGCCGGTATGCGCTCGATCTTCTCCGCCGTCGCGGCGGCACTGCTCGCCGTTTCGGTGTTGGCCGCGTGCGGGTCATCGGATCACCATCCGCAGCCAAGCGCGAGCCAAAGCGCCGAGGCCGACCACAACGCAGCCGACGTAGCGTTCGCGGGTGCGATGATCCCGCACCACGAGCAGGCCGTGGAGATGGCGCAGATGGTGCCGACCAACACCAAGAGCCAGAAGATGGTCGACCTCGCCAACCAGGTCATCAGGAGCCAGACACCCGAAGTCCAGGCGTTCCGGGGGCTGCTCATGCAGTGGCAGGACGGTCAGGACGGTGGCTCGGCCAGTCACGGCGGCATGGCGATGACGGGGATGGTCAATCAGGCGACGATGGATCGCCTGCGGTCCTTGACGGGCCCCGCATTCGACCGCCTGTGGCTCACTTCGATGATCGAGCACCACCGGGGTGCGATCGCGATGGCCCAAGACGAAGTCGCACACGGGAAGAATCCCGACGCGACCTATCTGGCGAAGACGATCATTCGCGAGCAGCAGGCGGAGATTGATCAGATGAACCAGATGCTGGGAGCACCGGGAGGTTAAGTGGCTGCCGTGCAGGGATATTCGGACCGCAAGGCCGACTACGCCAAGCGGTTGCGCCGCATCGAGGGACAGGTGCGCGGCGTCGCGAAGATGATCGACGAAGACAAGTACTGTATCGACGTCCTCACTCAGATCAGCGCGGTCAACAGTGCGTTGCAGTCGGTGGCGCTGGGTCTGCTCGAGGAGCATCTGGGCCATTGCGTGAGCAATGCGGTAGCGGCAGGCGGTGAGGAGGCCGACGCCAAACTGGCCGAGGCCTCCGCCGCGATCGCCCGCCTCGTGCGTTCTTGACCGGTTCAGGCGGCGACTGTTGGCCAGCTCTCACGTGTAACGAATCTGCAGCTCAGGGAGATGAGCTGGGTAGTTGTCGACGGGTCGGGGAGTTCTCTGTGGTCAAGGGTGCCCCCTGGCCTATGCCACACTGGGTGGACTTGTGAGGTCTGGAGGATTGATGAGTACCCGAACCCGAGCCGCGAGGCGCTGGGCGTCGCGGAAACGGACCAGGCGGACGCTGACCTCGGCTTTCTGCGTGAGCGGCGTAGTCGCAGCACTCCTGACGGCGACGCCGTCGGCGCTGGCGGATCCGGCGCAGGACCCAGGTGTGCCACTGCCCCCGCCGCCGGCGGCGGACGCCCCGGCGGATCCCGGCGCCCCGCCCGTGGGCGTGCCTGCGGGCGTGGTGGAAGCTCCGGTGGATCCCACTGCTCCGACTGCCGACGTAGCGACCCCGCTGGCGCCACCGGCGCCTGCGGTGCCCGGCGCCGTGGACGCGACGGGGCCCGCGCCGGGGCCGGCCGCCGCCGCTGATACCGGCCCGGTCGCCGGGCAGGACCCGACGCCGTTCACCGGCACCCCGCCGTTTCGGCCCCCGACATTCGATCCGCCCAACGGCGCGACCGTCGGTGTTGCCAAGCCGATCGTGATCAACTTCGCGGTGCCGATCGCCGACCGGGCCTTGGCTCAGGCGGCCGTGCACATCTCGTCAACTCCTGCGGTGCCGGGTCACTTCTACTGGATGAACAACCAGCAGCTGCGTTGGCGGCCGGAGTCGTTCTGGCCGGCGCACACGGCCGTCCGTATCGACGCGGCGGGCGTGGTGTCGAGCTTCACCACCGGTGACTCGCTGGTGGCGACGATCGACGACAAGACCCACGAGATGACGGTCACCCGCAACGGCAAGGTCGAGAAGACGATTCCGGTTTCGATGGGTATGACCGGTCCCAAGACCGCCACCCCGAACGGCACCTATTACGTCAGCGACAAGTACCCGATGATCGTGATGGACTCGTCCACCTACGGCGTGCCGGTGAACTCGTCGATGGGCTACAAAGTCAACGTCAACGATGCGGTGCGGATATCCAACACGGGCATTTTCGTGCACTCGGCGCCGTGGTCGGTGTCCGATCAGGGCAAGCGCAACGTCAGCCACGGTTGCATCAACATCAGCCCGGCGAATGCCAAGTGGTTCATGGCGACGTTCAACAAGGGCGACCCAGTCGTCATCAAGAACACGGCTGGTGGCACGTACAACCAGAACGACGGCTACGACGACTGGCAACGCTGAGCGGCGGTAACCTTCCCGGCTCGGCGAATCGGCCTAGTTCCAGATCCGCACGCGCTCGGCTGGTTTTAGGTACAGCTCGTCGGACTCGGTGACGTCGAACGCATCGTAGAACGCGTCGACGTTGCGGATGACGCCGTTGCAGCGAAACTCCGGTGGGCTGTGCGGGTCCGTGGCGAGCCGGCGGATGGCCTCGGCGTCGCGTGACTTGGTGCGCCACACCTGCGCCCAGCCGAAGAACACGCGCTGTAGGCCCGTCAGGCCGTCGATCACCGGCGCCTCTTCGCCCTCGAGTGAGAGCTGGTAGGCGAGCAGCGCGATCGACAGGCCGCCGAGGTCGCCGATGTTCTCGCCAACGGTGAACGCGCCGTTGACGTGGTGACCGTTGGACAGTTGACGCGGTACGTACTGCTCGTACTGCTGGATCAAAGCCGTTGTGCGCGCGCTGAATTCGCTGCGGTCGGCGTCGGTCCACCAGTCGACGAGATTGCCGTCGCCGTCGTACTTGGCGCCCTGGTCATCGAAGCCGTGCCCGATCTCGTGGCCGATGACCGCTCCGATGCCACCGTAGTTCGCAGCATCATCGGCATCGGCGTCGAAGAACGGCGGCTGCAGAATGGCTGCGGGAAAGACGATTTCGTTCATGCCGGGGTTGTAGTAGGCGTTGACGGTCTGCGGCGTCATGAACCACTCGTCGCGGTCGACGGGCGTGCCGAGCTTGGCCAGTTCGCGGTCGTAGGTGACGGCGCTGCCCCGCAGCACATTGCCATAGAGGTCGTCGCGATCGATGTGCAGGCTCGAGTAGTCGCGCCACTTCGACGGGTATCCGATCTTCGGCGTGAACTTGTTTAGCTTGACCAGCGCCCGCTGACGGGTCTCGGGGGTCATCCAGTCCAGCGATTCGATGCTGACCCGATATGCCTCGCGCAGGTTGTCGACCAGAACATCCATGTGCGCCTTGGCCTCTGGCGGGAAGTGCCGCTCGACATAGAGCCTGCCGACGGCGTCGCCCATGACGCTCTCGACGAGGGAGACGCCGCGCTTCCAGCGGTCACGGATCTGTTCGGTGCCGGACAGCGTGCGGCCGTAGAACGCGAAGTTCTCAGCAACCACGTCTTCGGTGAGCGCGGATGCGCGGGCATTGATCAGCCGCCAGCGCAGCCACCGCCGCCACTCCTCAAGATCTTCGCCGGACCACAGGGCAGCAAACGACGTCAGGTAATCGGGCTGGCGCACAACGAGTTCCGCCGCTGCATCGGGACTGGTGCCCAACGCGGTGATCCATCCCGACCAGTCGAAGCCCGGCGCCTCGTCGGCCAGCTCGGCGAACGTGCGCAGGTTGTAGGTCAGGTCCGCGTCGCGGCGCTTGACCACGTCCCAGTGCATCGCGGCCAGTTTCGACTCCAGTGCGACTATCCGTGCCGCGGTGTCGGCGTGGTCATCGGCGGAGCCGCCGTAGACGAGTGCGAACATCGCGGCGATGTGACGCGGGTAGGCGGCGAGGATCTCGGCGTGCCGCTCGTCGCGGTAGTACGACTCGTCGGGCAGGCCGATGCCGGACTGGTTCAGGTGCAGCAGGTAGCGCGTGGAGTCCTTGGAGTCGGTGTCGATGTAGATGCCCGCACCGCCGCCGACTCCGGTGCGCTGCAGCCGACCGGCCAGCGCGGCGAGAGCCGACGCGTCGGCGGCATCGTCGACGGCCGCCAGTTCGTCGCGCAGCGGTGCGAGACCGACACGCTCGACGGCGTCAATGTCCATGAAGCTGGCATATAGATCGCCGATGCGCTGCTCGTCGGTGCCGGCCGAAGTGGAGACGGTATCGGCAGCTTCGGAAACCTCCGTGATCAGCTCTCGCACCTGCTCCTCTGCCCGGTCGAACAGCGTGCGGAACGCGCCGTCGGTGGCGCGGTCGGCGGGCATCTCGTACTCGTCCAGCCAGCGGCCATTGACGTGCCCGAAGAGGTCGTCCTGCGCGCGGGTCGTCGAATCCTGATACGCCAGATCGATTCCTGACTTCACCTCACCATCCTTACCATGCGACGGCGGACGGCCCGGCTCACGTCATGCCTCACACCGAAAATAACGGGACGGTCAGCCGGTCGTCTCCGACCCTGAGTACCCTCACCTTCGTGCCAGAGGTGGACCTTCGCGACAAGCGTGAAGAGGCTCCCGGCCCGGTGCTGTCGGGCTTCGGCGTCGGCTCCGCGGCACTCGGTCTGCTCTGCGTCGCCGCGATCGTCCTCACCTCGCTGATCTGGTTGTCGCACCGCGATCAGAAAGAGGAACTCGCATACAAGTCCCGGGTTCTGCAGACGGCCGTCGAGTGGGCCGGCGTCCTGATCAACATGAACAAGGACAACGTCGAGAGCAGCGTGCAGAAACTCCACGACGACACCGTCGGTGAGCTCAACACCGAACTGGACAAGGTGCTGGCGCCGCTGACCACGATCGTCAAGACGGCCCAGACGAAGACGACGGGACAGATCAACGCGGTCGCGATCGAGTCGATGCACCACGACCCGGACCGTCAGCCCGGCAATCCGCCGCCCGATCCGACGATCGGCGGCCTTGCATCACGCACCGACACCGTGCTGGTGATCGCCACGTTGGTCACCGAGAATGCCGGCGGAAAGCGCCCGCCGATCTCCATGAACCTGCGGATCGGTGTATCCGAGGTGGGGGACGAACTGCTGGTGTCCAAGCTGGAGTTCCTGCGATGAGGAACGCCTGGCGGATTCTCGTGTTCGACACCGCGGTGCCGCTGGCGGCGATCGCTGCGTTGCTGATGATTGGGTACGCGCTGGACTGGCGGGTCTGGTTCGTGGCGGTGTGCGCGGTGCTGTGCACCCTGATCGTCGAGGGCATGATCGTCAACTTCGTGCTGTTCCGCCGCGACAGGGTGACGGTGGGCACCGACGACGACGGGCCCGGTCTGCGACTGGCCGTGGTCGGACTCACCACGGCGGCACTGGTGGCCGCGGTCCTGGTGACCTACACGCAGTGGACGCAACCCGACCGCCGGCTCAACGACGACATGGACGACGTGGTACGCACCGCCGTCAAATTCGCGGAGTCGACGATGACGTACTCGCCCGCCGATCCGACCGGAGCGATCGACCGCGCCGCGGCCCTGATGGAGCCGGAGCAGGCGGAGAAGTTCAAAGCCGGTTACGGAGAGGAAGCCAAAAAGCAAGCGGCGCAGAACATCTCGGCCCAGGCACAGATGATTTCCGCAGGCGTGAACGCGATTTCGCCCGACAGCGCGATCGTGGCGCTGGCACTGCGCGCCACCCGCCAGCAGCCCGGCAAGCCGCAGGAGAAGGTGATCGTCGGATTTCAGGTCGCGTTGACGAAGGACGACAGCGAGTGGCGCGTGGTGGACCTCATCCCGATCAGCCCCGCCCCGCCGGCCCGATAAGTCTCGCGTATTCGACCTTCAGGCAGCGATCCATCACCACCGTCATCCCCGCCGACTCGGCATCGCGCGCCAGCTGCTCGTCCCACAAACCCTGTTGCAGCCAAATGCTTTTCGCGCCCACTGCCGTGGCAGCGTCGAGGACCGACCGCAGCTGGTCTCGGCGCCGGAACACGTCGACCATGTCCGGGACCATCGGCAGCGAAGAAAGGTCCGGGTATACCGGCCGACCGTCGAGTTCGTCGATCGTCGGGTTGACCGGATAGAGCTCGTAGTCGGTCGCCGAACTCAGATAGCGATATACGTCATTACTCGGGCGCAGCGGATCTCCCGACACCCCGACCACCGCGATCGTGCGGGTGTTGCTCAAGAGCTGACGCGTTGCGTCGTCATCGGGTTCGGTCCACATCGGATCAATGGTGCCGCGACGAGCGCTGAGCCTTCATCTTCGCGAACCGATCCGACAACCGGCGCATGCGAACCAGGTGACCTGCCGAGGGACTGGCATCGGCCGCCAAGTACGCCGCAAGGTCTTCGCCGGACACACCGATGCGCGATGCGAACTCGCGCACGCCGAGCCCGGAGCGCTCGATCAGCATCTGAATGTCCCGGGCGACTTCCGCGCGTTCGTCGGCCTCGAGCTGTGCTCGGGCTCGGGCCAGTACCTCGGACAGCGCGTTGCCGACGCCGTCCGGCGACGCGGTGTCGAGCACCTCTTCGACCTGTCGCGCGGTGCGGCCGAACGGATCGCGCTTGAGCGCCACCACGATGCGCTGCCAGACCGACAGATCGCCACTTTCGACGGCCAGCCTGATCGCCGCCGTGGGCCAGAACTCCACGGGCTTGGTGTCGTAGGCGGCCAGCGGCGAGTGCTGCCCCGGTGTGCTCAACCGGACTGTGGGCGCGGCGTCGTCGTGTGCGTCCGTCCCGAGCTCGCGGGCCAACGTCACCTCGCCTCCTCCAACATCGCCACGGCCACCGATAAGCACCGCTTCTTGACCTGTACCCAGTCCACGTCCGGATCCACGTCGTCGTCGGTAGGCCGAGGGTCAGCCAGCCTGCGCACGAGTTGCGTCGCAACCCAAAGCTTTCTGGGTTGTTGCCCACAGTAGTACTTATCGATACCGGCCAGCACTGTTGCGGCGGTTTGGACGTCCATCGTCTCGACCAGGTCAGCAAACTCGGCGTAGTCGCGGCTGCCGTTGCGGCACATCAATAGATAGCTCTTCATCCGTAACGTCTCGGCGCCCGTCGGAATTTGCAGCCGGTCACCGGTGGGCAGCTGAACGTTGGTTGTCTCCACCGGGCTGCGCCGTTCGACGGCGGCCGCCTCGCCGCAAGCACCGACGTGCAGCGCCTCGAGCGCCACCGAGAGCCGCCCCCGCCACATCGTGACCGGGTGCACGCCGCGCCCGGCCCACGGCATCCGTGTGCGCCCGGCGCTGCGTGGTGATGAGCCACTAGCGCGAAGAGCAAGGTGCCGCGCGGCGGGAAACGCCGATGCCGTTGCGGCCGCATGTCCGTACTTGCGTGGCGGCGGTGCCTCGTCCTTGCGGGCGCAGCCGCTGAAGGCGAGCGGGTCGACCACGCAAACCGCATCTGGCGCAAGGTCTTTCAGCTTGGCCGCGGACTTGACCACCATCCGTACGTCGGCACCGGGCGCCACCAATGCCGAGATGTCGTCGGGAATCATGACGACGTCGCCGATATCGACCTTGGGCAGTGGCCGCTCGAAGTCGACCGACGGCAGGATGCGCGCCAGCCACCCGGGCAGCCACCAGTTCCATTGCGCGAACATCGCCATCAGCGCGGGGACCAGGATCAGCCGCACCACGGTGGCATCGACGGCGATGGCAACCGCGCACGCGACGCCTAGCTCGGCGACCAGCGGCATGCCGGCGAACGCGAACCCGATGTAGACGGCGATCATGATCAGCGCCGCGCTGGTGATGGTGCGGGCGCTGGTGGCCACCCCCCACGACACCGCGTCGCGCGTGTTATTGGTCTGCAGGAATCGTTCTCGGATGCGGGTCAGCAGGAAGATCTCGTAGTCCATCGACAGCCCGAACGTGATCGCCAGCACCAGCGGCGGCACCGAGCTGTCAAGTGACGAGAGCCGTTGGAAACCGAGATCGGTGAGCCATCCCCACTGGAACACCGCGACGATGCTGCCGTAGGCCGCGGCCACCGAAAGCACGGTCATCAGCACACCTTTGAAGGCCAAAAACACCGACCGGATCGAGATCAGCAGCATCACGAACGCGATCACCGCCACGAACAAAAACACCCACGGCTGGGTGTCCATCACCCGGTCGTCGAAGTCCTTGATCAGCGCGGTCGGCCCACCGACGTCGACGCGGGCGTTTTCGGCGCCCGGCACCTGCGGCAGCTGCGTACGCATCCAGTCGACGGTGTCGCGGGCCGACATGTCCTCGGGGTCCACGGCCAGCACCGCGGACAGCAGGGCGCTGCCCGCGTCGTCGGCGAACACCGGCGGCTGCACCGTGACGATGTCCGGGCCTTCTTTCATCCGCAGCTCGAGTGCGTCGACGAGCTGGGCGTGCCCGGCGGCTCCGCCATTTTCTGAGGCGTCGGGGAATGTGACCAGAACCCGGATCGGGCCGAGTGCGCCGGGGCCGAGCGCCTCGGCGGCCGCATGCACACCGCCGCGGATCTCGTGCGTGGGCGGGAACTGACGCTGCATGCTGTTGGCCAACGTCATCGACAAGGCCGGCGCAGCCAGTGTCAGTAGCAGCGCCGACGCCGCCAGCGCCGACGCCCACGGCCTGCGCATCACCCATCCGATCCACGTCGTCCAGAACCGCGACTGGCTGGACTCCGGGCGGCGCGACCATTGCAGGAGCCACGACCTCTTCGCGGCGGCCCGGCCGAATGTCGCCAGGATGGCCGGGGTCAATGTGGCCGAGGTCAGCACCGCGACTGCGACCGTCAGCACCGCGCCGGTGGCCATCGACCGCAGCACCGGCGTGTTGATCAGATAGATCCCGGCCAACGACGCCATCACCGTCATCCCCGACAGCACGACGGCCAGACCGGAGGTGGCCATCGCGGCGTCGGTCGCCTGCTTGGCGTCCCGGCCGGCCCGCAGTTCCTCGCGGTAACGCATCAGGATGAACAGCGAATAGTCGACGGCCAGTGCGATGCCGAACATCGACACCGTCGGCGTCACGAAGACCGACATCGTGGTGTACATCGACAGCAGATAGACCACACCCATGGACACCGTGACAGTGAGAATGCCCAGGATCAACGGCATCGCGGCGGCGGCGAGCGAGCCGAACACCGCGAGTAACACGACCAGGATGATCGGCACGTTCCACCGCTCGGCCTCGGCGATGTCGTGCTTGGTGTTTCCCTGCGCCGCGGCCCCGAGTGCGCCCTGGCCGATCACGTACAGGTCCACTTTGCCGTTCTCCAGCTGGCCCGGCTGATCGCCGTTGATGCCCACTTTGCTGCGCAACTGCCGGGCAACGTCGACGGCACCGGAGTTGTTGAAATCCAGCTTCAGCGCGACCACGTAGGGGCGATCCGCCGACAGCGGCTTCTGCGGGATGTCCGGCGCCACCGAGACGCTCGGCACCGCGGCGGCCTGCTGCTTGAGAAAGCGGACCGCCGCGCTCATGTCGCCGACCGTGGCGCCTTCGCGCGGCGCTGCGACCAGGGCAAGCGGTGACGCGCCCTGCTCCGGAAAGTGCTTTTCCAACTCGCGCTGGACGTGCAGCGATTGCGAACCCGCGACTTCGAACCCGCCGCCGGTCAGGTTGCCGGATTCGCCCAACGTGATCAGGGCGGCGGGGATAAGAACGAGCAGCCATGCGATGAACACTGCCCAGCGGTAGCGGCGCAGGTTGCTGCTCAAGCGCATCATGAACTGCTGGATGGGGACCTACTCTCTGCTCTTCGCGCAAGCGGCTCATGCCGCCCTACGCCAGCGTCGTGAGCCTACAACAGCAAGCTGTTGCTCACATGCCCGCTGACCTGCCCTTGTTTGCCGAGATTGGCGACGCGCCGTCGGCTGATACCAGCATGAGGTCGGCTGTTTCCGGGGTCGGGGGCCCGCTGTCGCGCTGACGAATGTTCGCAAATCGTGAGGAGTTGTCCATTGCCTGCGACCGGCCCAGGCCTGCGCCGTGCCCTCTACGGCGTCTTCGCCGGCCTCAGCGGCAAATGCCGGCTGCCGATCACGATGCCGTAGCTGCTGCCCGACGCGCGAGCCGCGCAGGTGGCCACCACACCCGTCGGCTAACGCGAAAAGCCTTGACAGTCAACGGGTCACCGCCGCTGATCCGTCATCGGTCGTCACCCGGGATACTGATATAGGGCGCTCGGGTCGTTGTCGTTGAAGCCACAGCGGTTCTCGAGGTCAGTCAGGGGCTGACGAATGGCAGTGAGCTCGTCGCGGACCTCTGGGTGGGCATTCATGTAGTCCGCCACCCTGGTTTTCTGCTGAGGCGAGTGCTCGTCGCGCAGGCTTGAGAAGAACAAGTTGGCGTCGGGATGGGTGGCCAGGTATCCCGACGTCGCCAACGCGACCCGACCTGAGGCGTTGGCATAGTCAGCCGCCATGCAATTCGCCGGCGGGGGAGCAGGATTGGCCATCGCCGACGGGGCACCGAATAGTGTCGCGAGCGCGACGCTGCCAGAGCCGACTGCACCTGCTAGGGCGCGGCGCGCGAACGGGCCAGAGAACAACATGGACTGCTCCTCCGTCAGGTGTTTGACATGTGGCAACCGATGAGGGTTACCGGCACAGAGAAGCTAATCAGATTCCGTCGGTACTTTCCTATCTTGACGCGGCCGGATCGCCGGGTTTATCCCAGTGCAGCGCAGCGACGCGCGCAGGAACTGCCGCTCAGCACTGGCAAGGGCGGTACGCTCTCTACTTACCGATGAGGGCCTGGAAAAGGGAGTTTGGATGCGTATTCGATTCGGGTCGCTGCTGCTGGCACTGGTGGGCGGCGTCGCAGCGGCGATCATGGGCGCGCCGGATGCGGTAGCAGACGACTGCGGCGACCAAGGGCCGCAGGGCACTGACGTCGTGTGTTCGACCCCGGGCAACGTGCAGATCAACGACTCGATGCCGGTGTACGACGAAGGCTTCATGAGTGGTATGTACGGGGGTCCGTATCCAGTGCCGTTCGCCGAAGGCGGGATCTAGATGTTTGCTGTCGCCGGTGCGCCTAACTTTGTCGCTGGTCTGATCGGCGCCGCTGCGATCAGCGGCGGAATGCTGTTCGCGGCCAGCGCGCCGGCGCTTGCCGACCCACCGCCACCGCCGCCCAACTGCACCGCGGCCGACCTCGCGGGGGTGGCCACAGGTGTCTCTGCCGCGACGTCGGCCTACTTGTTCAGCCACCCCGATGTGAACGCGTTCTTCACCGGCCTCAAGGGTCGGCCGAAGGACGAGATTCGTGGCGACGTGCAGGAGTACCTGGATGCCAACCCGCAGACCAAGGCCGATCTGGAGGGTATCCGCCAGCCGCTTGTCGACTTGAAGAACCGCTGCCAATAATTGCCTAGTGCCAGCTGAGCTGGAGTCACCGGCGCGCAACGGCGCGGGGCCATTGGTGTTGATGGTCGACGACGACCCCGATGTTCGGACGTCGGTTGCGCGTGGGTTGCGGCACTGGGGCTTTGACGTCCGGGTCGCGGCGACCGGCAAGGAAGCGCTGCATCTGCTCTCGAACGAATCACATGACGCACTGGTGCTCGACGTGCAGATGCCCGAACTGGACGGTGTCGCGGTGGTGACGGCGCTGCGCGCGCTGGGCAACGACATCCCGATCTGCGTGCTCTCGGCCCGCGACTCGGTCAACGATCGCATCGCCGGCCTGGAAGCCGGCGCGGACGACTACCTGACTAAGCCGTTCGACCTCGGGGAGCTCGTCGCGCGACTACACGCGTTGCTGCGCCGCTCGTCGCATTCCGACGAACACTCCGACGCAATGACCGTGGGCCCGTTGACAATCGACACCGCCCGGCGTCTCGTGTTCGTCGCGGGTGAGCGTGCGGAGCTGACGAAGCGCGAGTTCGATCTGCTCGCCGTACTGGCGGAGAACGCCGGCGTGGTGCTGACCCGGCAGCGGCTGTTGGAGTTGGTCTGGGGTTATGACTTCGACGTCGACACCAACGTCGCCGACGTGTTCATCAGCTACTTGCGGCGCAAGCTCGAACGCGATGACGTGCCACGGGTGATCCACACGGTTCGCGGGATCGGATACGTCCTGCGGCCAGAGCCGTAGGCGAGTGATTGTGGATGCACGGTGAGGCGACATGACCCCTAACCGGGTGCGATTGTTCATGCGCCGGTCGACCTCGTTGCGTACCCGCGTGGCAATCGCGGCGGCACTGGCGGCCGCAGCCGTGGTTGCGTTGTTTGCCGTAGTCACTTCGGTTCTGCTGGTCAACAACGACGCCGCCCAGCTCGACCGTCGCCTGGACGCGATCATCAACACCAGTATCGACCCAAACGCGAAAACCGCAGAGCCGCGCGCGATTTTGCAGACGGTCCGGTCGCGAACCACGCATGAGGTGGTCCTGCAACGCGGCAGCATGCAGCTGCCTCCGCTACCGGTCGGCACGTCGACGGTCTCCGTCAACGGGGTGGATTACCGGGTGCGCACCGTCGAGCAGTCGAGGCCCGACGGTGTCGTGCTGGTATCCATCGGCATCCGTGTCGACACCATTTTGATGGACAGATCGCGAATCCCGTTGTACCTCTTGATCGGTGCGGGTGCGGTGCTGGGAGCCGCCGGTCTGGGCTGGCTGTTCGCCGGGCCCGCGGTGCGCCCGCTACGCCGGCTGACCGAACACACCCGCAAGCTCGGCAAGGGTGAGGACGCACTGCCGTCCGTGCACGGAATCCGCGAGGCCGAGGACCTGGGCGAGGCGATGTCCGGAATGCTGGCACGGCTGGCCTCTGCGCAGCTGTCGACCACGAACTCGTTGCAGGCCGCTCAGGACTTCGCGGCCAACGCAACTCACGAACTGCGCACGCCGCTGACAGCGATGCGTGCCGACCTCGACACGCTGCGCATCCACGACCTGCCCGACGAGGAACGGCAGGAGGTGGTTGCCGACCTGTCCCGCGCACAGCGCCGTGTCGAAGCGATCATCACCGCTCTTGGGCAGTTGGCCTCCGGGCAATTGGCCCAGGCCGAAGATCGCGAAAAGATCGACGTCGACGACCTTTTGGAACGCGTCGCCCGAGACCACACCCGCCAGTCACCGCTGGTAAAAATCGACGTGCGGGCCGAAGAGGCCGGCACGATCTTCGGCTGGCCCAGTGGGTTGCGACTGGCGGTGGACAACATGGTCCGCAACGCGATCACGCACGGCGGGGCCACGCACATCGACTTGGCCGCGCATCGCCAGGATGACACCTTGGCGATCGTCGTCGACGACAACGGCCGCGGTCTGCCGGTCGCGGAGCGCAGCACCGTGCTCGGCCGGTTCGCCCGCGGCAGCACCGCGACGGCCGGTGGGTCAGGTCTGGGTCTGGCGCTGGTGGCCCAGCAGGCCGCACTGCACAACGGGGCCATCGCGCTCTCCGACGGGCCGCTGGGTGGCCTGCGCGCGACGTTGACGGTGTCTACCGCGGACGATTCGGCAGCCGACGAAACGCCAGTGCCGCGACCAGTCGCCAGCCCAGTAGCAACACGGCCGTCACTGCCGCGGCGACGAGCACGAAAGTGATCGCCACACCTTGTGAGTCCGCCTTGCGCAGCGCCATTCCCACCGCGACCGTGGCCAGCCAAACCGCAAGACCGGTCGGCACGACCTCGAGTGGACGACGCCACCCTAGGCTTAGGACCCAACCCGCCGCCGCGCCGACCAGAAACGGCCATGCCACCTCGGCGACGCCGGCGGCGGTCACACCTTCGTCGTGGCTGCGCCTGCCGATCGCACAGAACGCCAGTACGCACACCGCATCGGCCACCAACGCCGAAACGACCTGCTTGCTGCTCATCGAACCTCAATGGTCATCGCGTCCAAATACCGTGGCATTCAACCAGAGTCGGGCTCCGCGTCCCTCGAGCGTGGTTTCGGCTCGGCGTCGATGCCGCCGCGTTCGGCGGCGTCGGGGTCGAGGTGGCTTTCGGTGCGGAAGAGGAAGAAGAACAACACCCAGCCGATGACCGCGATGAAGATCCAGCTGATCAATCGGTAGATCAGCATCGACGAGATGGCGTCGGGCAGCGACACGCCACTGGTCACCAACCCCGGCACCAGCACGGCCTCGACTACCAGCAAGCCGCCGGGCATCAGCGGGATCGCCCCGACCGCACGCGCCGCCGCATAGGCAACCGTCACGCCGGCCAGCGACGGTCGGCCGCCCGCGGCGAAAGTCGCGAACAGCAGGCACCCGACGTCGGCGACCCAGTTGAACAGCGACCAGCTGAACGCGACCGAAAGGTCGCGCCGGCCCAGGCTCACCGACTCCAGCTGGGACAGATGCTCGCGCCACTTCGCCAGGCCTGCGCCGCGTGGCTTGCCGCGCAGCGAGTTGACCCACGACAGCACCTTCGCGCCGATTCCGTCGATCAGTTCCGGACGGCTTGCGACCGCCTGCGCGAGCAGCAACAGCAGCACGAACCCGCCCAGCGTGAAGATCAGCGAGAACGGATTGTTCTTGGCGCCCAACAGAAATGCGCCGCCCAACCCGATCAGGGCCAGACCCACCGCCTGCAACACCCCTGACATCACGAGCTGCCAGGAGGCGACGACGGCCGACGCTCCCCACAGTCGCTGCTGACGGTAGATGAACGTCGCCGACAGCACCGGACCACCCGGAAGCGTCGTGCTCAACGCGTTGCCCGCGTAGAACGCGGTCTCCGACCGCCACTGCTTGACAATGACGCCGGCGGATCGCAGCAGCGTGCGCTGAATCTGCGCGAAGCTGTGCATCGACGCCAGGGCCGCGGCGATCGCGGCCAGCACCCACCACCACTTGGCGGTGTACAAACTGCGCCAGGCTGCCGCCAACTGATCCCGTACCAGCACGATTTCGACGAGCAGGACCACCGCCGCCAGCGCCAGCGCCACCCAGCGCAGCCACCAGTATCTGCTGCGTGACTGTCCCTGCCCGTTGCGGGCGTCGACCGGGGCGTCGTGGGACATGCGCTACAGGTTAGCCACGCAGGTGCGCGCGCTAAGTCGGCTCGCGCGGGGCGTCAGCAGGTGTGGCCCAACCGATATGAGTCAGGACGGCGGCGGGCGGAGCGGGCGGTTACGCTACCGGGCATGCCGGCGCCCGAAGACTCGGCCGTTCCGCCCCTGGTGCGCAAGGGCGCGGCGTGGTCGTGGCGCCTGCTGCTGATCTTCGGCGCGGTCCTCACGGTGCTCTGGGTGTTCAAGCACCTCGAGGTGATCTTTGTGCCGGTCCTGCTCGCGTTGATGCTCTCGGCGCTGCTGCTGCCGGGGGTCGACTGGCTGGACAAGCACCGGGTGCCGCGCGGCGGCGCGGTGTTCCTCCTGTTGCTTTGTGGCCTGGCCGCGGTGGGCGGCATCCTCGCGTTCGTTGTCAGCCAGTTCGTCGACGGCTTGCCGGGCCTGATCGACCAGGTGACGCACAGCATCAACACCGCCAAAGACTGGCTCATCCACGGCCCGATGCACCTGAACGAACAGCAGATCAACAATGCCGGCAAGTCCGCCGTCGATGCGCTGCAAGGCAACAAGGAGAAGCTCACCTCCGGCGCGCTGTCCACCGCGAGCACGATCACCGAGATCGTCACCGGGGCCTTCGTCGTGCTGTTCACACTGATCTTCTTCTTGTACGGCGGCCGCAACATCTACGAGTTCGTCACCCGCATCTTTCCCGCGACCGTGCGTGAGAAGATCCGCAGGGCCGGCAAGGCCGGCTACGGATCGCTGATCGGCTACGTGCGCGCGACGTTCCTCGTCGCGCTGGTCGACGCGGTCGGCATCGGCACCGGCCTGGCGATCATGGGTGTGCCGTTGGCGCTGCCGCTGGCGTCGTTGGTGTTCCTCGGTGCGTTCATCCCGCTGGTCGGTGCGGTGATCGCCGGCTTCCTCGCGGTCGTCGTCGCGCTGCTGTCCAAGGGATTCGTCTACGCATTGATCACCTTGGGGCTGATCATTGCGGTGCAGCAACTGGAAGGCCACGTGCTGCAGCCCCTGGTGATGGGCCGCGCGGTGCAGATCCACCCGCTGGCGGTGGTCCTCGGCATCTCGACGGGCGGTGTGCTGGCCGGTATCGTCGGCGCGCTGCTGGCCGTACCGACGATCGCGTTTTTCAACAGCGCCGTGCGGGTGCTGTTGGAGCGCGAGGAGGATGTCGGCGAGCCCGGTGAGACGGCCGACGACGAGGAACCGGTGGGGATCAGCGCCGAACCCGACCAACCCGACGAGTAGCGCTTTAGAGTCGCGCCGAAAACACAGTTGTTGACAGATTTCGGCCGGTTTCCGTCATCTTGTGTGTTCTCGGCGCGTGACAGATAGGCCGCTTTAGAGGCGGCCCTCGCGGCGGAGGAGCTCTTGGGCGGACAGGCCACCGCGGCGGCGTTCCTCGTCGGGGACCTTCTCGCCCGGCCGCGGCAGCTTCTCGGTGGACTCCGGGTCGGGCTTGGCGACGGGAATCGCGGTGGTCTCCTCGGCACCTTCGTCTGCGGCCGGGGCCTCTTTGCTTGCGGCGCCGCGTAACTCGCCGAGCCACGACTCGATTTCACGGTCCTGCCGCGGTGGCGGCGGAGGAGGCGGTGGCGCGGGCTTCGGCGTGCGCTGGGTGATCGCGGTCGCATTGCTGATGACGGCCTTGGCCGCGTTCTTCGCCACGACCGACAGCCGCGTCGTGGTCGCCTCCGGCTCGGAGGCGCCGGCCATCCGTGTGGTGCCGGCCTGCGACGGACTCTGCTGTGGGGCAGCCTGCGCTGGCGCCGGCCGCGCGGCACCGGGACGGGTGGCGCCTTCGGCGGCAGGGTGTGTCGGGTCACGTGGACGCCGGGGCAGCGCGGGCGCACCAGCAGCGACCAGCGCCTCCTGCGGCTCACGCACCGCCGGCCGCTTGCGCTCGTCGGGCAGGTGGATCTCGCCGAGCCCGATCCGGTTCTGCAGCCGCTTCATCCAGCGCGGCGCCCACCAGCAGTCGTCGCCGAGCAGCTTCATGATCGCCGGCACCAGGAACATCCGGATCACCGTCGCATCCAAGATCAGCGCGGTGATCAACCCGAGCGCCAGGTACTTCAGCATCACCAGATCCGAAAACGCGAACGCGCCCGCCACGACGACGAGGATCAGCGCCGCGGCCGTGATGAGGCGACCGGTGGTGGCCGTGCCGATGCGGATCGCCTCCGCGGTGGACATGCCGCGTTCGCGGGCTTCGATCATGCGTGACACCAGGAACACTTCGTAGTCGGTCGACAGTCCGTACACGACCGCGATGATCATGCCGACCATCGGGGCCATCAGCGGCGTCGGCGTGAAGTTGAGCCACTTCGAGAAATGTCCGTCGACGAAAATCCACGTCAGCATGCCCATGGTGGAGAACAGCGTGAGCGCGCTCATCAACGCCGCCTTGATCGGCAGCACAAGCGACCCGAACGCAAGGAACATCAGCAGCGTCGTCGTCGTGATGAGGATGACCACCATCAGCGGCAGTTTTTCGAACAGGCTGTGAATCGAATCCTGTTCCAGCGCAGGCGTTCCGCCTACCCAGATCGTCACACCTTTCGGCGCCTGGATGGATCGCAGTTCGTCGATCTTGCTTGCGGCGGTGCTTCGGTCCTTCAGACCGTTCTGCAGGACCGTGACGTTCTTGTCGGTCTTGGCTGGCGTCGGCGCGTCCGGGTTGTTCACGTCGGGCGCGACGGGACGTTCTTTCCATTCGGCGTTGGTGAAGCCGGGAATGTGCTCGGCGTCGGCCGTGATCTCCGCGATCTGCGCGTCGGTCGCGTTCTTGATGACCAGCGTCAGCTGCTCGGTGCGGTAGCTGGGGAACGTCCTGTCGAAGTCTTCTTGGGCGTTACGCACAGAGTTGTCGGGCGGCAGATACTTCTCGCTGATGCCGCCGAGTGAAAGCTGGCCCAGCGGGATGATCAGCAGGATCATCAAGATCAGGATCGGCACGGCGAACATGATCGGCCGCTTCATCACGCGGTTGACGAGCTTGCCCCAGAATCCGTTCTCGACCTCTTCGCGGGTCAGTGTTTTCTGGGTCTTGTCGGCCAGGAAGTTCAGCCACCAGTTCATCGGTCCCCAGTTGCGCAGGAACGGCACCCGCAGCAGCGTCCTGACCCCGAGCGCGTCGACGTTTCGGCCCAGGATGCCCAGCACCGCGGGCAGCACGGTGATCGACAGGATCGATGACAGCATCACCGACGCGATCACCGCGTACGTGATCGATTTGAGGAAGCCCTGCGGGAACAACAGCAGCCCGGCCGCCGAAGCGGCGATGATCACCGCCGAGAACACGACCGTTCGCCCGGCCGTCATCACCGTTCGGCGCACCGCGGCTTCGGTGTCGTAGCCCTCGGCGATCTCCTCCCTGAACCTGCTGACCACGAACAGCCCGTAGTCGATGGCGATGCCGAGCCCGATCAGCGTGACCACCGGCTGGGCGAAATAGTGCACCGGTCCGAAGATCGCGACGAAGCGCAGAATGCCCAGCGCGCCGAGAATCGACAGCCCACCCACCATCACCGGCAACGTGGCGGCGATCACGCCGCCGAACACGAAGAACAGCACCACCGCCACCAGTGGCAGCGCCAGCACTTCGGCGCGCTTCTGGTCCTGTTCGATCGTGCCGGTCAGCGCGTCGGCCAACGGGTTGAGGCCGGCGAGCTCGATGTTGCCGTCGTCGACCTTGCGCAGGGCCGGCTCGACGGCCTGGTAGTTCTTCAGCACCGCGTCGTCGTTGTCGCCCTTGAGCGTGATGTAGATGAACGCGCGTGTCTTGTCGGAGGTGGCGAACGGCGCCGCGAAACCGCGGAAGTAGCCGTACCACTGCGACATCTCGTCGGGGTGGTCGGCCTTGACCGCGTTGAGCTCGTCGATGATCTTCTTCGACCACGCCGGGTCGTCGACCTTCTTGCCGTCCGGAGCAGTCAGGATGCCGACGATGTGGCTGGTTCTGTCCCGCCCGTAGACATCGTCGGCGAGTACCGACGCCTTGACCGACTGGCTGCCGTCGTCGTAGAACCCGCTTTGGGTGACGTGGCTGCCCAGGCTCATACCGAAGATGCCGCCGCCAACGCACAGCGCCACCATCACACCGATCACGATGTATCGGTAGCGGTATACAGTTCGGCCCCACCAGGCGAACACGCGAGCTCCTTATACCTGTCTATCCGCGCGCGGCCAGCAGCGACGACAACGGTCGGAACGGCTGCAGCCACGCCCCTTGCTCCGGTAGCGAATCTAGGCCCACCCGCGGCAAGGGTTCTCGGAATACGCCGGGAATGTCTTCCAAGTCGACGAACTCCAAGCTCTCCGAGGCTAGCGCCCAGCTGGCATGTTCACGAAATCCCAGCACAGCCACGGCCACCCCGGCGCGGGCGATGTCCTCCAGCGGTTGGCGAAAGGCCTGTCCGTCGGCAGAGGCCACCATCAGGCCGGCCAGTCCCTCGCTGTGTCGCAGCGCGATGTGGTCGAGCATGTCGACGTCGACGTCGCTGTCCTCGTCGACCTTCGGTTTCGCGAACACCGCGAAACCCACGTTACGCAACGCCTCCACCCACGGCCGCACGACATCGGCGCTGCCGGCGGCGATGTTGGTGAACACGGTCGCCTCCGGCTCCAGCGACACATCGTGGGTGTCGGCGGCCAGCTCCTCGGTGCGTGCCAACAGCCAGCGCCCCAGCGCGTCGAAGCGCGGGCGGTAGGCGGCGGTGGGCCGGCCACCCAGGATCGATCCGAGGCCCATGTCGAGGTTCGGTGCGTCCCAGACCAGCAGGACTCGACGGGTGGCCACCGGCGCTTCGATGTCGGTGGTCGTCACATGGATCTCTTCTGTCACGCTCATTTTCTAGCTGTCCTCCTCACGCCCGGAGGATTTCTCCCAGAGCAGCTCGGTGACCGCGCTTCCGGCGTCGTGCGCCTTGGACTCGTACTTGGTAATCGGGCGTCGCACCGAGATCGGCAGCTTCGCGTCCGGGCGTGCCCGGCGCAACCGCGGCTCGGCGTCCGCGACGGCCGCGATCTGTTGGGCGTAGTCGTCGTAGTCTGTCGCGACGTGTAGCACGCCCCCGGGCACCAGGCGCTGCGCGATCAGCTCGACAGTGGGCGGCTGCAGCAGCCGCCTCTTGTGATGGCGTGCCTTCGGCCACGGGTCGGGGAAGAACACCCGCACCCCGGCAAGCGACCCGGGGGTGAGCATGTGCTCGAGCACGTCGAGGCCGTCGCCGCGGATCAGCCGGATGTTGGGGATGCCCTCGCGGTCGATGGCTCCGAGCAGTTGCGCCAGCCCGCGTCGGTACACCTCGACGGCGACGACGTCGACACCCGGCTCCTGTTGTGCCATCACAGCGGTGGAAACACCTGTGCCACAACCGATTTCGAGAACAACGGGGGCGGATCGCCCGAACCAGCGGGTGGTGTCCAGCGGCGCGGGGCCGGCATCGGTGCCGAGCTGGGGCCACAGCCGTGCCCAGGTCCGCTGCTGGGCGTCGGTGAGCGCGGAGCGCCGGGACCGGAAACTGGTCACCCGGCGGTGAGTATGCGGCGCCGGCTCCACGCTGGAAATTCCGTCGCCGCGCGTCTGCATCCGTCAATGGTGGCCCATGAAACTAAGCGGGCTCCTTATGTGGTGCAGATTGATACCCAACAGTTGCCTTTGCTGGCAGCGCAGCCGAGTGTGCGCCCACTGGGTCTGGTGTGCAGCCCGCGCAGCCGCAGCACTCGCGGTTTCGTGTCTTCCGGCCCCCGCGCGGTGCCTTTTACTAGGTAGTGGGGTGGGGAGCCATGGGCACTGTGGGGCAGGCGCTTTTCGCGGGGCGGTTAGCACGATTAGCCCGCGAGGTCGACGACGCGCGCGTGGCGGCGATCGCCCGCGACGCCGCCCGCCCCGTAGCCGTGACCGTGCGGGGCCGCCCGGGTGTAGGACGTGCCACCGTCGCCCGCGCACTGACAGCCGCCGGCGTCGTCCTCGGTGACGCCGGTGACGTCGAATTGCGCGTCATCGCCGAGGTGCTCAAGCCCGAGGACCGCGCCGCGATCACGGCCTCGACGCTGGTGGTCCAGAACAAGGCGGACCTGTCGCGGCGGCTGATGCCCGGCGCGATCCCGATGGTCGCCCACCTCGCCGTCGCCCAGCTCGACGACGCGATGCTGCGCGCGCTGGCCGTCGAGCCCCTGGGCTTCGACGACATGCCGCCGGCAGTCCAGGCGCTGGACCGCTTCGGCATGGCCCACGCCGTCGAGGCTGTCCGGTCCGGCATGGACGTGCAGAGGGTCTTGCGCCGTTGCAGCGGGGTGGACGCGGTCGTCGACGCGCTTGGCGCGCGCATCGCAGAGGCCGGGTATCGCCGCGCGCGGTCGGCCGTCGCGGCGCTCGAGGCGATGCACTCGCCGCGGGTCGCCGATTTTCTCCGCGAAGACGACACGTTGCTGGGGTTGATGGCCGCAGCGGTCGACGTGGTGGAGGCTGCAGGAATGACCGTCGACCCGGGAGACAACCCGGCGGCACATCTCGGTCGGGCCGCGCTCTGGGACCGTTACCGTCGGGGACCTGTCAACGCCCTTCACCACTCGTGCGGCGAGGACATCGTCCGTGGCTCGCTGCGGCTGTGGCGGCGGTCAAAACCGTGACCGATCCGCACCTCGAGGTCGACGCGTTGGTGGCATCCCTGCATCCCGACGCTCCGGCCGGTCCCGGCGTGCGTCCCCGCGACGTCGTTCTGGTCACCGGGCCGTGGCTGGCCGGCTCGACGAGCGTTGCCGACGCGTTGCGGCAGCGGCTGCCGGACCGCATGTTCGTAGAAACCGGCGAGTTGGCTGACGGCGACGCGCCTGCGGCGGTGGTGTTCGTCGCGTCGGCCGTCGCGCCACTCACCGAGTCGGACTGCGTGCTACTGGACACCGCCGCCGCCAACACTGATCTGGTGATCGGTGCCGTGTCCAAGATCGACGTCCACCGCGAATGGCGTGACGTGCTGGCCGCCGACGAGGCGGTGGCCGCCGCGCACAACGCACGGTTCGCAGATATGACGTGGGTCGGTGCCGCCGCCGCACCCGTATTCGGCGAGCCCCGGCTCAACGAGCTCACCGACGTGCTCGAAAGCGGTCTCGCTGACAGTGACCTTTATCGCCGAAACCGGTTGCGCGCCTGGCAATCCCGACTCCTGCACGTGGTGCGCAGGCACGAGGACGCCGCCGCCGGAGTAGGCCGCGAAGCCCGCGTCACGGCGCTGCGTCAGGAACGCGTCGATGCGCTGCGCCATCGCCGGTTGACTAAATCGGAGCGGACGATCGCGCTGCGCAGCCGGATCCAGCAGGCCAAGGCGACTCTGATGTACTACGCGCGCAACCGCTGCGCTTCGGTGCGCGGTGAGCTGGCCGAGGATGCGGCGCAGATGACTCGCCGCAAGGTGCCGGAATTCGACAACTACGTGCGTCGCCGTGTCAACGAAGTGGTCAGGGAGGTCGACGCCGGCGTCACCAAGGATCTCTGCGATCTGGCGACCGACTTCGGGCTCGCTGTTCCCGGGGGTGAGTCCGCGCCGCCCCGCCCGCCGGTGCCGCCGCCGCCGTTGGCCAAGGGCGGCCTCGACAGCCGGCTGATGATGGTGCTCGGTGCGGTCTTCGGGCTGGGTGTCGCGTTCACGCTGAGCCGGCTGTTCGCCGGGATCGCGCCCGCCTACACGGTCGTGGGACTGGTCGTCGGCGCGGTCGTCGGCCTCGCGGTGGCGGGCTGGGTGGTGAGCATGCGTCGCGTCCTGCGCGACCGGGCGGTGCTGGAGCGCTGGATCGGCGACGTCATCGGGGAACTGCGCGCAATCGTCGAGCAGATGGTGGCCACTCGCCTACTGCGCGCGGAGCCGGCGCTCACTACGCAACAGGCCGAGCTGGAGGAAACAGAAGCGGCCGACGTCGCGGCCCGGATCGCCGCCATCGACAGCGAGTTGCGCGAACACGCACTGGCCGCGGCCCAAGCCGCCGCTACCCGCGACCGGGAGTTGCCGGGTCTGCAGCGCGCTCTCGACGCCGTGCACACCGAGCTCGAGTGCAGTAACCGCGGCTGAGTCGAACCGACATCCTCTCGCAATCGTGCTTAAAGGTGTGACCCAAAACATGATCTAGGGGCCGACATGCACAAGACCATCCGCTCGGTTGTGACAAACACCATCGCGATTGCTGCAGCAGGCGCCCTTGCATTAGGTCTCGCGTCGCTGCCCGCAGAGCCTTCACCGACGATGCGGTCCGATGTTGGGCTCTCCGCAGCGACTATTGCAGCGCCAAGCGGCGTGCGACCGCGCGATCTCATTAAGCAATTCCTCGTCAATCAAGGTGAGAATTGCTCGTTGATCTGCCCGTTCATCGTTCCCGGCGCGGTACAGACGGTGCGCAACTTCGCGGTACTACCGATCACATTCGTGAAGTTTCGTCAGTCTGGCGAGCCCTTCGTCAACGCGGCAGCATTGAGCGACGCCACGGTGAGCACCGCGATCAACGACGCACTCACCGGAATCATCGGCAACGACCTGAACAAAGTCTTGCCTCGCGCCCAAAATGCCCTCGAGGTCATAGTGGTGGGACTCATCGATGTCGGCACCACCGCGGTCACGCGGCCTCGCAATCTGCGACCGGCGATCAACACCGCACGAACGGATGTGCTTGACGCCCTCAAACAGCCGCCGGGAACGATGCCGCCCCCATTGGTGCACAACGCCATCGAGGCCATTGCAGTCCGGGGCATAGAAATCGTGTCGGCCTTGACCTTCCAAGCACCCGAACGACTGCTGCTCGGACTCAGCCAAGCAGCGAACGCCCTTTTCACAACCGTCGGCAAGACCGGCAAGATCGGGCCAGGGCTCACGGCCGCGGGCACCTCACTCTCGGCCGCCGTCAAAGACTCCGTGGGTTTCATAAGGCACGCGTTCACCGAGCCCATCCCGGTCGTTCGGGCGTCAAACACTTCTGCGATCCAGCCGCGAACCCGCACACCGGCGATGCCGTCTCTCGTCTCGCGGCCGGCACTGAAAGTCAGCCCCAACACCGGCGGGCAAGCCGCGTTGCGCGCGGTCCCGTCGGCCAACCACAAAAAGCACCGCGCACACTGACCAAAACGCGGGTAGCCGGGAAAACTGAATCGTTCTTGTGAGTAATTCGGCTCCCGCCCGGTTATCCAATCCTGCAGGTGGGAAGTTAACCTTTAGTTAAGGGACGCCCGCCGCGCCGTGCCATTCAGCATGGCCCGCGTCCTGGCATGGCACCTAACGCAGGAGATTGATTGATGACCGCAGCAACCATTCCCGGTTTGGACGACGCACCGACGAAGCACAAGGGACTGTTGGCCTGGGTGACCGAAGTCGCCGAGCTCACCGAGCCTGACCGGGTGGTGTTTGCTGACGGCTCCGCGGAGGAGTACGACCGGCTGGCCCAGCAGCTGGTCGAAGCCGGCACGCTGATCAAGCTCAACGAGGAGCGCAAGCCAAACTCCTACATCGCGCAGTCCGACCCCGCCGACGTCGCGCGCGTCGAGTCGCGCACCTTCATCTGCACCGAGCGCGAGCTCGACGCCGGGCCGACGAACAACTGGATGGACCCGGGCAAGATGCGCGGCATCATGACCGCCCTGTACCAGGGCTGCATGCGCGGCCGCACGATGTATGTGGTGCCGTTCTGCATGGGTCCGCTCGGCGCCGACGATCCGAAGCTCGGCGTGGAGATCACCGATTCCGAGTACGTGGCGATGTCGATGCGCACGATGACTCGGATGGGGGCGGCCGCGCTGGAGAAGCTCGGCGACGACGGCTTCTTCGTCAAGTGCCTGCACTCGGTGGGTGCGCCGCTGGAGCCCGGCCAGAAGGACGTGCCGTGGCCGTGCAACGAGACGAAGTACATCACCCACTTCCCGGAGACCCGGGAGATCTGGAGCTACGGCTCGGGCTACGGCGGCAACGCGCTGCTGGGCAAGAAGTGCTACGCGCTGCGGATTGCTTCGGCGATCGCCCACGACGAGGGCTGGCTGGCCGAACACATGCTGATTCTCAAGCTGATCTCGCCGGAGGACAAGGCGTACTTCGTCGCCGCGGCGTTCCCGTCGGCGTGTGGCAAGACCAACCTCGCGATGCTGCAGCCGACCGTCCCCGGCTGGCGTGCCGAGACCGTCGGTGACGACATCGCCTGGATGCGGTTCGGCAAGGACGGCCGGCTGTATGCGGTCAACCCCGAGTTCGGCTTCTTCGGCGTTGCCCCCGGCACCAACTGGAGCTCCAACCCCAACGCGATGAAGACCGTGGAGGCGGGCAACACGGTGTTCACCAACGTGGCGCTGACCGACGACGGCGACGTGTGGTGGGAAGGCCTGGAAGGCGACCCGCAGCACCTGACCGACTGGAAGGGCCGCGACTGGACGCCCGACTCGGAAGAGAAGGCAGCGCACCCGAACTCGCGTTACTGCACCCCGATCTCCCAGTGCCCGACGCTGGCGCCGGAATGGGACGACCCACAGGGCGTGCCGATCTCGGCGATCCTGTTCGGCGGCCGCCGCAAGACGACGGTGCCGCTGATCACCCAGGCCCGCGACTGGCAGCACGGTGTGTTCATCGGCGCGACGCTCGGGTCGGAGCAGACCGCAGCGGCCGAGGGCAAGGTGGGCACCGTGCGCCGCGACCCGATGGCGATGCTGCCGTTCTGCGGCTACAACGTCGGCGACTACTTCCAGCACTGGATCGACATCGGCAAGAACTCCGACGAGTCCAAGATGCCGAAGGTGTTCTTCGTCAACTGGTTCCGCCGTGGCGACGACGGCCGCTTCCTGTGGCCGGGCTTCGGCGAGAACAGCCGCGTGCTCAAGTGGGCGATCGAGCGGATCGAGGGCACGGCCAACGGGCGCACCACGCCGATCGGCATCGTGCCGTCGGCCGAGGATCTCGATCTCGACGGACTCGACGTCGACCCGGCCGACGTGGACCAGGCTCTGGCCGTCAACCCCGAGGAGTGGCGCGAAGAACTGCCGCTGATCGAGGAGTGGTTCGAGTTCGTCGGCGAGAAGCTGCCGACCGGCATCAAAGACGAGTTCGACGCCCTCAAGCACCGGTTGGCCGAGTGATTTCGGCGCGCTTTTTTACGCTGAGCGTCGTTTAGCGCGCCGAAACGCAGAGCGTGCGGGAGAATTCTCCCGTGATCGAGGTACCTGAGACTCGGTACGCAAGGTCGGGCGACGTGAACATCGCCTACCAGGTTGTCGGCGACGGACCTCTCGATCTGGTCCACGTCCCGCCGTTCGTGTCGAACCTCGAGCTGCAATGGGAGGATCCGGCCGAGCGCAGATATTTTGAGCGTCTTGCCTCGTTCTCGCGTCTGATCATGTTCGACAAGCGCGGCACCGGCCTGTCCGATCGCGTGGCCGTCGCGACGCTCGAGGAGCGGATGGACGATTTGCGCGCGGTGATGGACGCCGCCGGCTCGCAGCGAGCCGCGGTGTACGGCAGCTCGGAGGGCGGCGCGCTGTCGATTCTTTTCGCTGCGACCTACCCGGAGCGCGTGTCGGCGCTCGTGTTGTACGGCGCATATCCGCGCATGGTCTGGGCGCCGGACTACCCGGACGGCATCCCCGACGAGTTATTCGATCCGGGCCTGCGGGACCTCGAGGCGAACTGGGGCCGAGGGCAAGAGGGCGGACTGCCGCTCTGGGCGATCGCGCCGGACCGGGCCGACGACCCGGTGTTTCGTAGGACGCACGGGCGATGGGAGCGGCTGTCGGCAAGTCCGGGTGCCGCAGCCGCGATCCAGCGAATGGTCCGCGAACTCGACGTGCGTCACCTGCTGGCGGCGCTCCGGGTGCCGACGCTCGTCATCTATCGCACGGCGGACGCCGGGCACGCCGCGGGCAGTCGCTACCTGGGTGCCCACATTCCCGGCGCGAAAGTCGTGGAACTCGAAGGCAACACATACTTTCCGCACCTCGGCGACCAGGACGCGATCATCGACGAGATCGAGGAGTTCCTCACGGGGGTTCGTCCCGCGCACGTGCCGGACCGTGCTCTGGCGACGGTGCTCTTCACCGACATCGTCTCGTCGACGGAGCACGCCGCGACGCTCGGGGACGACGAGTGGACACGAACTTTAGACCGCCACGACGCTCTGGTTTCCCGCGAAGTCGAGCGTCATCGTGGCCGCACGATCAAAACCACCGGTGACGGCATGCTGGCGACATTCGACGGACCCGCCCGCGGAGTCCGTTGCGCCCAAGCCATCTGCGCGGCGGTGCGTCCGCTGGGCATCGACGTGCGGGCCGGACTGCACACAGGTGAGATCGAGCTTCGCGGCGCCGACATCGGTGGCATTGCGGTCCATATCGGCGCCCGCATCTCAGCGCTCGCCGGGCCTGGCGAAGTTCTGGTCTCGTCGACGGTGAAGGACCTGGTGGCCGGTTCGGGAATCATGTTCACGGACAGGGGATCTCATGCACTCAAAGGGGTTCCCGACGACTGGCGGCTATTCGCGGTGCAGAATTAGCCGGCTGGGATGACCGGCAGCGTCACGCTGGACGGGTGCGCCGGGTCGTGAAAGATCGTCTGAGTCGCTTGGTGGGTCTCCGCGCTCTGACCGAACGGCAATCCGGTGTTCGGGTTGGGTGCGAACTGCGGGTAGTCGCTGCTGGAGATCTCGAGGCGGATCCGGTCGCCGGCGCGGAACAGATAGCTCGTCGGCCAGACGGCGATCTGATAGCGGTATGCGGTGCCGGGAACCGTCGGCGTCGGCGCCGACAACGAGTCACGAAATGCGCTGCGGAGGATGCCGTTGTTGAGATTGATCACCAGGCCGTCGGGCTTGACCACGTCCAGTTTCGCGGTGAAGTCGGTATCGGTCGCCGACGACGACGCCCACAGGTCGACTGTGACAGGACCGGTGATCTCCGTGTCGGTGGTTAGCGGGTCGCTGCTGTAGACAAGGACGTCGGAGCGCTGTTCGACGGGAGTCTGGTCGTAGGGCCCTTGCGGACCCTCCAGTGCATCGCAGCAGGAATGCCCGCCAAGACTCGGCACCGGATCTGCGGGATCGTAGGTGTACGTGTCGGGTGGATTCGCTTGTGTAGCAGGTGAAATCGTGAGCACACCACGCCGATCGGATAGGCCACCTGCGCCCGTGAGGTAGTAACGGGTCCACACCGTGCGCGGCAGCGGCCATCCTGTCGCCGTCTTCCAGGTGTTCGCACCCATCAGGAAGTAGTCCACTCGCGGTGTACCCGCGACACCGTTGTCGGCACCTTTGAGAAAGTGGTCGAACCACTTCAACATCACGTCGTTGATCGGGCTCTCCCCCACCGCACCAATGTCTTTGAGCATCGGAGCGGGCTCGGAGGTGTCGTGTCCCCAGTTGGTGTGATCCCACGGCCCGACTATCAGCCTCTGGTTACTGCGCGCTTCGGGGCTGCCTCCGTGGTTGACCATTCCGGTGAAGTTCTCCAGACCACCTACGAGAAACGCGTCATACCAACCCTCTACGTCAAGCACAGGCACCTTCACGGAGGGGTATCTATCGCGGATACTCCACTGCTGCCAGAATGCGTCACGCGTTGAATGGTGAATCCAGTCGAAGTAGTAGGGCGCCACAGCCGGGCTGGAAGGTTGCAGTGGCGGAAGGTCTTTGTAGGGGGTAAAACGCAGCCACCGCGTCATGTCGGCCGCGGCTGCCGTCAGCGACGCCACGGTGGCGTCGTCATGCCGATTTTCGGCGGCGCTCTTGGCGATTGCCGTAATTGTCCACGGCAGGACAAACGCCAGTCGGAACTCGCCGCCCTCGTAGGTCCATCCGTCGTAGTAGTCCGACGCTGTGTTGGCCGGCACGATTGTCGACAAGTGGGGTGGCGCGCCGACAGCGGAGAGCCATTGCGTGGCGCCCACATACGATGACCCGTACATGCCGACCTTGCCGTTGGATCCGGGCAGCGCGGCGGCCCATTCGACGGAGTCATAGCCGTCGTCCTGGTCGTGGGCGAATTCAGTGAAGGTGCCCTCGGAGCGACCCTGACCCCGAACATCCTGTACCACAACGAGATAACAGAAGGACGCGAACCAGTCGGGCGGCTTG
>DATBFF010000243.1:0-29461 GCA_036558625.1 Mycobacterium sp.
CCACCCGCTGCGCCACCCCCGCCCAACGGCTGGTGCTACATGCCACCGACCGCGGCTGCAGCTTCCCGGGCTGCACCGTGCCCGGCTACGGCTGCCAAGCACATCACGCCGCCAAAGACTGGGCCACCGGCGGCCTGACCAACATCGACAACCTCACCTTCGCCTGCGGCCCGCACAACCGCCTCGTCAAAGACGGCGGCTGGGCCACCCGCAAAAACCAGCGCGGCCAAACCGAATGGATCCCACCCCCGACACTCGACCGCGGACAACCCCGCACCAACACGTACTGGCACCCCGAAAAAATGCTGCCCAAAGACGACGATGATGAAAGCGACTGTCGCTAAAGCGATTTAGGTCGCGTGGCCACTGATGAGTCCGGCCAGCACGGCGGCCTCGCTGATGTCCGCGGCTTTGGTCGCGGTGAGCAACGTGAGCATCCCGCGGCCCGCGAGCTCGCGCAGATGCGTGAGCGCCGCGGCGCGTTCGGAATCCTCGAGTTCCGCTCGGTACCGGCGGCTGAATTCGTCGAATCGGTTTGGGTCGTGGTTGTACCACTTGCGCAGCTCGGTCGATGGCGCGATCTGCTTGCACCACTCGTCGAGATGTGCGCGTTCCTTGCTCATCCCGCGCGGCCAGATGCGGTCGACGAGCACGCGGGTGCCGTCGTCGGGACCGGGATCGTCGTAGATCCGGCGAATCTGGACATGGCGTCGGCTGCCCGGCATAACCGCTATTCGCCCTTGAGGCGAATTCTCCATCGCACGAACGTGGTATAGCCAACGCAGATCGCACCGAGCATCGCCATGTTGAAGATCCATGCCGACGCGGTGTGCTTCCAGTGCGAGTCCTGCGGGGTGAGGGCGCCGGGCACCAGCCTGATCAAGTCGATCGTCGACGCCGACGCCGCAAAGCCCCAGCGGGCCGGTGTGAACCACGACAACTGGTCCAGCACAACGCGATCCGTCACCGGAATCATGCCGCCCGAGAACACCAGCTGCGACATGATCGCCACCACCAGCAGCGGCATGATCTGCTCGTTCGACTTGGCCAACGCCGACAGCGCCAGGCCGACCATCGCCGCGGCCACGCACGTCACCGCGATGTCGACGAACAACTCGAGGCTGCGATTGCCGATGAGAGCACCGCTGTCCACAGCGCCCTTGCCCCAGCCTTTACCCCCCACGGCGATCGCAGTGACGATGGCGGACTGGATCACAGCGAAGACCGTGAACACGCACACTTTCGCCAAAATGTATGCGGTGGTGGACAATCCGACGGCCTGTTCTCGGCGGAAGATGGCCCGCTCTCCGATGAGCGCCCGGATCGTCAGCGCGGTGCCCATGAAGATGGCACCGACGTTGAGCATCACCAGGATCTGTCCCGGCTCGTTGGGTGCCGGCCCGCCCTGTATCGCCGGGATGGGCACGCCGAAGCCGACGTCGCCGGGCACAGAAAGCGACAGCACGCCCATGATGAACGGCAGCAGCATCAGGAAGGCGAAATAGCCCCGGTCTGAGATGACCAAGCGCACCTGCCGCCGCGAGATCGTCGAGAACTGCCGCCACAGACTGGTGCGCGTCGGGCTGCCCAGATCCGCCGGCGCCTCCGCGGGCGGCTGCGGTGGCGGCGGACCGTGCTGCTCGAGAAACCGCCGGCTGGCCGCGTCGGGATCGCCGGCGACAGTGCTGAAAATGTCCGCCCAGTTCGTGGTGCCCATCGACGGGCCGATCGCACTCGGCGGGCCGTAAAACGCCGTCTTGCCGCCCGGCGCCAGCAACAGCACCTGGTCGCACACGTCCAGATACGTCAGCGAGTGCGTCACCACCAACACCACGCGGCCGGCGTCGGCGAGCTGGCGCAGCATCGTCATCACCTGCCGGTCGAGCGCAGGGTCCAAACCCGACGTCGGTTCGTCGAGAATCAGCAGCGACGGACCGGTCAGCAGCTCCAGTGCCACCGACGCTCGTTTGCGCTGACCGCCTGACAGCTTGTCGACGCGGGTATCGGCGTGCCGGGTCATCTCGAGTTCCTCGAGTACCTGCGCGACGACCTGGGCGCGATCTGCCTTGGTGGTGTCCGGCGGCAACCGCAGCTCGGCCGCGTACATCAACGCCTGGTTCACGGTCAGTTGCCCGTGCACCACGTCGTCCTGCGGCACCATCCCGATCCGGGACCGCAGCGAGGCGTATTCGGCGTGGATGTTGTGGCCCTCGAAAGACACCATGCCGGTGGTCGGATGGGTGTAGCCGGCGACCAGTCGTGCGAACGTCGACTTGCCTGCACCCGACGGCCCGATGACCGCCGTCAGGGTACCGGGGCGCGCGGCGATCGAGATGTTGTCCAGCAGTGTCTTGTTGCCCTCGATGGTCCACGTGACACCGTGCACCTCCAAACCGCCTGTGCGCGTGGCGGCTTCGGTCTGGGTGCGACGAACCAGCGTGCCACCCTCGAATACGAGGTCGACATTGCCGATCGTGACCACGTCGCCGTCGTGCAGCGGGGCCTCGTCGACGCGGGTGCCGTTGACGAAGGTGCCGTTGATGCTGCGCGCGTCCTGGATCTCGACGCCGGTGGCCGTGGGCACCAGCGTCGCGTGATGACGCGACGCGAGCACGTCGGGAATCACGATGTCGTTGTCGGTCGCGCGGCCGATCGTCGTCGCTCCCGGCGGCGGTGCCGGCGCGCCGCCGCGCAGGATCCGGATCATGCTGGTTGCGAGGTTCTGTCCGTCGCCGCCGCCCGCTCGTGCCGAAGGCCGCATCTCGGTCGCCTGATAGTCGGGTCCCGACGGCTGCGACGGCGGACGTGACACCGGGCCGCTGGGCCGGATCGGTTGCGTACCCGTCGGTGGGCGAGTTCGTGGGCCGCTGGGCGGACCGGGCGGATAACCCCGCTGCTGTGTCGACGTACTCGGCGGATACGTCGGCTGGGCGTACGACGCCGGCTGCTGGGCGCCCACCCGCGCCGAGACCGGCACCGAGGTGGTCTGCGGCGGGCGACCGACAGCTCCTTCGTGGCGTCCGACCTCGAACGTCAGCCTCGGGCCGTCGGGGTTGCCGATGTTGATGCTCTGCCCGTCTTGGACGTCCACCGACGGCACCCGCCGGTGATTGACGAACATTCCGTTGAGGCTGCCGTTGTCGATCGCCATCCACCGGCCGCGGTCGAAGCGCAGCACGACGTGGGCGCGTGACACCAGTGGATGGGCGACGCGGACGTCGGCCCGCAGGTCGCGCCCGATTACCACGTCGTGACCGGGGGCGAAGGTGCGTTGCGATCCCTCAGTGCGAACGGTCAACGCGGGCGGCGCTGGCTGGCTCATCGGCAGCCACTCTATGCGCTGCCCAGCACCGCCGCGAAGCAAGCCGCTGACAAGGTGTGATCTCAATATGAGATCGGCGAGATTGGCGATTTTGGTCCCGCTGACCAGCTGCCGGGCTGAGACTTAATCATCTTCGCGTGGGAGGGAGGGACCTCGCGTCGAAACATTCCGCGCATTTTCTGTCCCCTTTGGGCTGCCGAGTCGCTCCTAGTCACTGATCGCGGTCACAAAGGGCGGCGACAGCCAAAGGAGAACACCATGACCACCATCCAGAAGAACCCGGCCAGTTGGCGTCGACCGGCTGCTGCCGCGCTGATGGTCGCCGCGGGCGCGGCCGCCGCGGGCGTCCTCGGCGCCGCGCCGGCTCAGGCGGCACCCGACGCCTACATCGCACTGTCCATCGGGTACATCAACGAGAACCCCCCGGTCACGATGGCCGGAGGTTCGGCGATCAGTACAGACCAGGAATCGGCCAGAGTTCAGTCGCTGACCAACTGCCAGAACAACGGGGGCAACCACTGCGTGACCGTGGTCATCGCCACCAACGCTTGCGCGGCCGCAGCGTCGAACGACCAGGGCGAAGAGAAGGGCGCGCAAGGTCCGACCGTCGATGCCGCGGCGAGCGCCGCCAAGGCTCAGTTGTCGAATCAGGCGGGCGCAAAGATCATCGTTTCAGGGTGCTCGAACGGCCAGACGCCACCGCCGCCGCCGAACCAGCCTCCGCCGCCTCCTGCGCCTAAGCAGGGCCCGACGGTCTCCTGGGATCTGATCGTGGGCGGCTTTGTGGCTCACATCACGGACCGCAGCGGAGTCTCGTCGCAGTGCACGTACGTGTCGGAAGACCTCAACCGCAGCTTCGCGTTGGCGGCCAACTCCACCTACGACCTGAAGGTCGTGCCGGCCATTCCGCGGTTCCGCGACTGGACCGTCACGATCACCTGTGACAACGGCACGAGCACGACGGCAACGCACCACTTCTGAGCGCCTAGCCCGGCGCGCCGGTGACGACGCAATGGGTACGCACGGAGGGGCGCGATCGGAACGCGATCGGCATGCACTTGTTGCAGTGCGTGCAAGCTGACCGCACCGAATGCGCCTCTCCGTCTGCGGCGAGGCGGTTGGTCAGATCCGGTTCGGCGAGCAGTGCGCGGCCCATCGCGACGAACTCGAAGCCCTCGGCCATCGCGAGGTCCATCGTTTCGCGATTCGTGATGCCGCCCAACAAGATCAGCGGCATCGTCAGCTCCGCGCGGAACTTTCGCGCAAGGTCGAGCAGATACGCGTCGCGGTAGGGGTATTCGCGAAGGATCTTCTTGCCGACCATTCGCACGCCCCAGCGCATCGGTGGGTTGAAAACCCCCGCGAACTCCTTGATCGGGACGTCGCCGCGGAACAGGTACATCGGGTTGGCGAACGAGCTGCCCGCCGTCAGCTCGATGGCGTCCAGTCCGCCGTCTTCCTCGAGCCATTTCGCGGTCTGCAGCGCCTCTTCGACCTTGATGCCGGGGCGGAGCCCGTCGGACATGTTGAGTTTGGCCGTCACTGCGATCTGGCTGCCGACCGCGGTGCGGACGGCCTGCACCACTTCGCGTGCCACCTTCGCGCGGTTCTGCAGCGAGCCGCCGAACTCGTCGTTGCGGCGGTTGACGAGCGGGCTGAGGAACGAGCTGCAGAAGTAGCCGTGGCCGAGATGGATTTCGACGGCGTCGAAGCCGGCTTCGATGGCCAGCCGGGCGGCGTTCGCGTGGGCGATCGTCACCTCCGCGATGTCCTCCCGGGTGGCCTTCTTGGTGAACTTCATGACGAGCGGGTTGAAGGAACGGCTCGGCGCAAGGGCTCTCGACTTGTCGGGGCGGCCGGCTCGGACGGGACCGGCGTGGCCGATCTGCGCGCTGATGGCTGCGCCCTCGGCGTGGATGGCGTCGGTGAGACGCCGCAGTCCGGGCACCGCTTCGGGCCGCATCCAGATCTGCCCGGCTTCGGTGCGGCCCCCACGCGCTACGGCGCAATAGGCCACGGTCGTCATCCCGACGCCGCCGGCGGCCGGCTGTCGGTGGTAGTTGATCAGGTGGTCGGTGACAAGCGCGTCAGGGGTGCACGCCTCGAACGTCGCAGCCTTGATGATCCGGTTGCGCAACGTGATCGGCCCCAGCTTGGCGGGGGAGAACACGTTTGTTGGTTGCTCTTCGCGCAAGCGCTCATCGGCTACCGGTTGCTCTTCGCGCAAGCGCTCATCGGCGGGCGGGCTGGTCACACAGGCAGCATGTCAGACTGAGGTTCGTGACCGCGACAGTGCTTGATGGCAAGGCCACCCGCGACGAAATCTTCGCCGACCTCACCGAACGGGTGCAGGCGTTGACGAACGCAGGGCGAACCCCAGGGCTGGGCACGATCCTCGTCGGCGACGACCCCGGCTCCCAGGCATACGTGCGCGGCAAGCACGCCGACTGCGCCAAGGTGGGCATCAACTCGATCAGGCGCGACCTGCCGGCCGACATCAGCCAGGACAAACTCGACGAGACGATCGACGAGCTCAACGCGAACCCGGAGTGCACCGGCTACATCGTGCAGTTGCCGTTGCCACGGGGCCAGTTGGACGAGAACGCCGCGTTGGAGCGCGTCGACCCGGACAAGGATGCCGACGGGCTGCACCCGACGAACTTGGGCCGGCTGGTACTGGGCAAGGCCGCGCCGCTGCCGTGTACGCCGCGCGGCATCGTGCACCTGCTGCGCCGCTACGACATCGAGATCGCCGGCGCGCACGTCGTGGTGATCGGCCGCGGGGTGACGGTCGGCAGGCCGCTCGGGCTGCTGCTCACCCGCCGCACGGAGAACGCGACAGTCACGTTGTGCCACACCAGGACTCGCGACCTGCCGTCGTTGACGCGGCAAGCCGACATCGTCGTCGCCGGTGTCGGTGTGCCGTACGTGGTGACCGCCGACATGATCAAGCCGGGTGCCGCCGTCGTCGATGTCGGGGTCTCGCGAGTGGACGGAAAGCTCACCGGCGACGTGCATCCCGATGTATGGGAGGTCGCCGGCCATGTGTCGCCGAACCCCGGCGGCGTCGGTCCGTTGACCCGTGCGTTCCTGTTGACGAATGTGGTCGAGCGGGCGGAGTGGCCTTGATCCGGGCGCAGTGGCCGATCTTGGCGGTGTTCGGCGTGTTCGTCGCCGCGTTCGGGCTCGTCGTGACCGATTACTGGCGCCGCGGCTCGCTGCTGATCGGGATCGGTGTGGGGCTGGCAGCCGTGCTGCGGCTGAGCCTCTCGGATAGCCGCGTAGGGCTGCTCGCCGTGCGAGGCCGGATGACCGACTTCACGACGATGGCGGTGGTCAGCGCGGCCGTGATCTACGTCGCCTGGACCATCGACCCGTTGGGCACCCGCTGAACAGCCCGATAGCGGAAAGTCAAGCGCCGGTAGTCATCTCGCCCCGTTAGCTCGTCAGCGTCGCGCGGATGCACACCGTGACGTACGGCAGCGCGATGCCCGACGCATTCTTCAGCGCGGGGTGCGTGGCCAGCAACTCACGCACCTGGTCCAGAGTCTGCGCGCGCACTTCGGTGGGCGAGGTGATGCAGTAACTACGCGACGCGACCAGGTCGATGAGGGCTTGCGGCGTCAGATAGTTCGTCCACTCCACCTCGCGTTGCTCGTGGTTCACGAAAGGTTCGGGAAGCGGCACTCCGCTGTCGAATATCGCCCGCGCGTTCTCTTGGCCGATGATCCGGCCGAGTTCCCGCACCCAGCCGAGCCGGTCGTCGCGGGCGTTCCACACCAGCCCCAGCCCGCCGCCCGGCCGCAGCACCCGCGCCACCTCCGCGATGGCCCGGGCGGGATCGAACCAGTGCCACGCCTGCGCCACCAGCACTGCGTCCACGCTGTCGTCGGGCAGTGGAATCTCTTCTGCCGTGCCCAGCAGCGCCGGGGTGTCAGGCAGCGAATTGCGCAGCACCTCAAGCATTTCCGGAATCGGGTCGACTGCCACCACCGACAGCCCGCGCTCGACCAGCCGGGTGGTCAGCTTCCCGGTACCCGCACCCAGGTCCAGCACGTCGCGTGCCTGAGAGGGGAGCAACCAGTCGATCGCCTCCGGCGGGTACGACGGCCTTCCCCGCTCGTACGCAGCGGCCTGAGCCCCAAAGGACAGGGAGCGGGCCGTGACCTCGGTCACTGTGCCGTCTGCTCTTCGCCCGAGCGGCTCATCGCCGCTGTCTGCTCTTCGCCCGAGCGGCTCATCGCCGCGAGCTTGAGCGTCTGGCGGATCAGGTCGCCGACGGCCTCCGACTCGATCAGGAAGCCGTCGTGGCCGTAGATCGAGTCGACCACCTGTAGCTCGGTGCAGCCCGGCAGCAGTTCGGCCAGCTCCTGCTGCAACCGCAACGGGTACAGCCGGTCGGAGGTGATGCCGCCGACGACCACCGGCACGCGGCAGTTGCGCAGCGCCGCGGGCACGCCTCCTCGCCCCCGTCCGACGTCGTGGCTGGACAGTGCATCGGTGAGCACCACGTACGTGCCGGGGTCGAATCTGTCCACCAGCTTGGCTCCTTGGTGCTCGAGGTAGCTCTGCACCGCGTAACGCCCGCCGGCGAGCGGTTCTTCCGACCCCTGCGCCTGATTCGTGAATCTGTTGTCCAACTCGACCTCGCCGCGGTAGGTGAGGTGTGCGAATCGCCGGGCGATGTCCATGCCGTCGAGCGGTTCGCGGCTCGTGCCGTAGTAGTCGCCGCCCTGCCAGTTCGGGTCGGCCTTGATCGCCGCGACCTGTGCGCACTGCGTGCCGACCTGGTCGGCGGTGGCTCGGGCGCCGACCGCCAGCACCAGCGCCGCCCGGACGCGGTCGGGGTGGCTGACGATCCACTCCAACGCCCGCGCCCCGCCCATCGACCCGCCGACCACCGCGGCTACCTCGGGGATGCCCAGCGCCGCCAGCGCGGCCACGTCGGCCTCGACCTGGTCGCGCACCGTGATCGCCGGAAACCGTGCGCCCCAAGGCTTTCCGTCGGGCGCCGGCGAACTGGGCCCGGTGGAGCCGCGACAACCGCCGAGCACGTTGGTGGCCACCGCGCACCAACGGTTGGTGTCGATCGGCGCGCCGGGGCCGACGACGCCGTCCCACCAGCCGGGCGTCGGGTGGCCCGATCCCGCCGGGCCGGTCACGTGGGAGTCTCCGGTCAGGGCATGCAGTACCACCACGACGTTGTCGCGGGCCGGGGACAGCTCACCCCAGCGCTGCACCGCAATGCGGACATCGTCGATCACCCGGCCGCTTTCCAGTCGCAGCGCGCCGATGCCGACGACGCCGACCTCACCCTCGGCAGGCAACTCGATTGCGCGCACGTCGGAGACCGTCACTGTCCGACCCCTGTGAACGGCTTCGCGGCGGCGAAGCCTTGTTCCAGGTCGGCGAGGATGTCGTCGATGCCTTCGATCCCGACGGCCAGCCGCACCAGCCCCGGTGTGACGCCGGTGGCGAGCTGTTCCTCGGGAGCCAGCTGACTGTGCGTCGTCGACGCCGGATGGATCACCAGCGAGCGCACGTCGCCGATGTTGGCGACGTGGCTGTGCAGTGTCAGCGCGTTGACGAACGCTTTGCCGGCGTCGAGTCCGCCCGCCAGTTCGAAGGCCAGCACTGCACCAGTTCCCTTGGGCGCCAGCTGGTTTGCCAACTCATGCCATGGCGAACTCGGTAGCCCGGCGTAATTGACCGATAGCACGTCGGGATGGGCGTCGAGGTATTCGGCGACGCGCTGCGCGTTGGCGACGTGCCGCTCCACCCGCAGGCTCAACGTTTCCAGGCCCTGCGCCACGAGGAACGCGTTGAACGGGGATGCCGCCGGTCCGAGGTCGCGCAGCAGTTGCACCCGTGCCTTCAACGCGAACGCCGGGGGGCCGAGTGAGGCGAACACCACGCCGTGATAGCTCGGGTCAGGCGTGGTGAAGCCGGGGAACTTGCCATTCGTCCAATCGAAGGTGCCGCCGTCGACGATCGCGCCGGCGATCGCCGCACCGTGGCCGCCGAGGTATTTGGTCGCCGAGTGCACGACGATGTCGGCGCCGTGGCTGATCGGCTGGATCAGGTACGGCGTGGCGATCGTGTTGTCGACGATCAGCGGCACGCCGGCGTCGTGGGCCGCCGCCGCGACTCCGGGGATGTCGAGGACGTCGATCTGCGGATTGGAGATCGTCTCGCCGAAGAACGCTTTGGTGTTCGGCCGCGCGGCCGCGCGCCAGGACTCCAGATCGTCGGGATCGTCGACGAAGCTGACGCCGATGCCGAGTTTGGGCAGCGAGTAGTGGAACAAGTTGTAGGTGCCGCCGTAGAGCCGCGGACTGGACACGATGTGGTCGCCGGCATTGGCGATGTTGAGGATCGCCAGTGTTTCCGCGGCCTGGCCCGACGACAAGAACAGCGCGGCCACCCCGTTTTCCAGCGCGGCGATGCGCTGCTCGACGACCGCGGTCGTGGGGTTGCCGATCCGGGTGTAGATGTTGCCCTCGACCTCGAGGCCGAACAACGCGGCGGCATGCGCGGTGTCGTTGAACGTGTACGACGTGGTCTGGTAGATCGGCAGGGCCCGGGCATTGGTCGCCGGGTCGGGAACCTGGCCCACATGGATCTGCTTGGTCTCGAACGCCCAGCGTTCGGTCGGGTCAGCTTCGAGGCTCATCGATGTTCTCCTGTGGTGACGGGGGGCCCGTCATCACGGACCCGCGCTTGCCGTGTAGCCGTCGCGGCTACTCAACCTGGTCTCTCACCCGGGGCACCCCACCGCGGTTGGAGGGTTGCCGGCCAGCGAGCCGGGGCTTGACGCTGGCGCTCTTGACCGATCAGAAGCGTATCTCATGTGACCGACCGGCTGCCACCTGCCTGCGCGGACGGCGGGTCTTGGCGCCAATCCGGCCTTGTAGTCTCACACCAATGAGCGCCGAGCAGCCCACGATCATCTACACGCTGACCGACGAGGCTCCGCTGCTCGCGACCTACGCGTTCCTGCCGATAATCCGGACGTTCGCCGAGCCGGCCGGGATCGATGTCAAGACGAGCGACATCTCGGTGGCGGCGCGGATCCTCGCCGAGTTCAGCGACTGCCTGCCAGACGAGCAGCGCGTGCCCGATAACCTCGCCGAGCTCGGTCGGCTGACTGGACAGCCCGAGACCAACATCATCAAGCTGCCGAATATCAGCGCATCGGTGCCGCAGCTGACTGCCGCCATCAAGGAGCTGCAGCAGAAGGGCTACGCGGTTCCGGACTATCCGGCGCACCCGAAGACCGACGAGGAAAAGGGCATCAGAGCGCGCTACGCCAAGGTCCTGGGTAGTGCTGTGAATCCCGTGCTGCGTGAAGGTAATTCGGACCGTCGCGCCCCCAAGGCGGTCAAGGAGTACGCGCGCAAGCACCCGCACAGCATGGGTGAGTTCTCGCCGGCGTCACGCACCCATGTAGCGACCATGAAGCGCGGCGACTTCTACGCGAGCGAGAAGTCGATGACGCTCGACCGCGCTCGCGACGTGCGGATGGAACTGAAGACCAAGCGTGGCGAGACCATAGTGCTCAAGCCCGAGACGTCGTTGGACACCGGTGACGTCATCGAGAGCATGTTCATGAGCAAGAAAGCCTTGATCGAGTTCTACGAAGAAGAGATCGAGGACGCGTACAAGACCGGCGTGATGTTCTCGCTGCACGTCAAGGCGACGATGATGAAGGTCAGCCATCCCATTGTCTTCGGCCACTGCGTGAAGGTCTTCTACAAGGACGCGTTCGCCAAACACCAGAAGGTGCTCGACGAGCTCGGTGTGAACGTCAACAACGGGATAGTCGACCTGTACAACAAGATCGAGTCGCTGCCCGGATCGCAACGCGACGAGATCATCCAGGACATTCATGCCGTCCACGAGCACCGGCCCGAACTCGCCATGGTGGACTCGGCGAGGGGCATCACGAACTTCCATTCGCCCAGCGATGTCATCGTCGACGCGTCGATGCCGGCGATGATCCGCCTCGGCGGCAAGATGTACGGTGCCGACGGGCGGACCAAGGACACCAAGGCCGTCAACCCGGAGTCCACGTTCTCCCGGATCTACCAGGAGATCATCAACTTCTGTAAGACCCACGGCCAGTTCGATCCCACGACCATGGGCACTGTTCCCAACGTCGGCCTGATGGCACAGGCGGCCGAGGAGTACGGGTCACACGACAAGACGTTCGAGATCCCCGAGGACGGCGTCGCCGACATCGTCGACATCGCGACCGGGGAAGTGCTGCTGTCGCAGGACGTCGAGGAGGGCGACATCTGGCGGATGCCCGTCACCAAGGACGCCGCGATCCGGGACTGGGTCAAGCTGGCGGTCACTCGGGCACGCGACTCGGGCATGACGGTGCTCTTCTGGCTCGACATTGAGCGTCCGCACGAGGTCGAACTGAGGGAGAAGGTCAAGACCTACCTGCAGGACCACGACACCGAGGGCCTGCACATCCAGATCATGCCGCAGGTGTGGGCGATGCGTTACACGCTGGAGCGCCTGATCCGCGGGCAGGACACGATCGCCGCGACCGGAAACATCCTGCGCGACTATCTGACCGACCTCTTCCCGATCCTGGAGTTGGGGACCAGCGCCAAGATGCTGTCGATCGTGCCGTTGATGGCCGGCGGCGGCATGTATGAGACGGGAGCCGGGGGCTCGGCGCCCAAGCATGTCAAGCAGCTGGTGGAGGAGAACCACCTGCGCTGGGACTCGCTGGGCGAGTACCTCGCACTCGGCGCCTGCCTCGAGGACATCGGCAACAAGACCGGGAACAAGCGCGCGGCACTCTTGGGCAAGACACTGGACGGTGCGATCGGCCAGCTGCTGGAAAACGACAAAGGCCCGTCGCGCAAGACCGGTGAGCTCGACAACCGTGGCAGCCAGTTCTATCTGGCCCTGTACTGGGCATCCGAACTCGCTGCGCAGAGCGAGGACGAAGGGCTGGCCGAGCATTTCGCCACGCTGGCCAAATCGCTGTCCGAGAAGGAAGACGCGATCGTCGCCGAACTCGCTGAGGTGCAGGGCGATTCGGTCGACATCGGTGGCTATTACTACCCGGACCGAGAGAAGACCACCAACGTGATGCGGCCGAGCAAGACGCTCAATGCCACGCTGGAGGCGGCGCGGGGCTGACAACCCGTCGTGCCCTTGTAATGTGACGACATGTCCAAGATCAAGGTCGAAGGCACGGTCGTAGAACTCGACGGCGACGAGATGACCCGGATCATCTGGAAGTGCATCAAGGACACGCTGATTCTTCCGTACCTCGACGTCGACCTTGAGTACTACGACCTCGGGATCGAGCACCGCGACGAGACCGACGACCAGGTGACCGTCGATGCCGCAGAGGCGATCAAGAAGCACGGCGTCGGCGTCAAATGCGCGACGATCACACCGGACGAGGCCCGGGTCAAGGAATTCGACCTCAAAGAGATGTGGCTGTCGCCCAACGGTACGATCCGAAACATCTTGGGCGGCACCATCTTCCGCGCCCCGATCGTCATCAACAACGTGCCGCGGCTGGTTCCGGGCTGGACGAAGCCGATTATCATCGGCCGCCACGCGTTCGGAGACCAGTACCGCGCAGAGAATTTCAGCGTCGACAGACCCGGCACGTTCATGATCACGTTCACTCCGGATGACGGCAGCGATCCGATCGAGCAGGAGGTCGTGCAGATCCCCGACGAGGGCGGCGTGATCATGGGGATGTACAACTTCAAAAAGTCGATCCAGGACTTCGCCCGCGCGTCGTTCAAATACGGGCTCAAAGAGAAGTACCCGGTCTACCTGTCGACCAAGAACACGATCCTCAAGGCCTACGACGGCATGTTCAAGGACGAGTTCCAGCGGATCTACGACGAAGAGTTCAAAGAGGAGTTCGAGAAGAACGAGCTCACCTACGAGCACCGGTTGATCGACGACATGGTCGCCTCGGCGCTGAAGTGGGAGGGCGGCTACGTCTGGGCGTGCAAGAACTATGACGGCGACGTGCAATCCGACGCGGTCGCCCAGGGCTATGGATCGCTGGGGTTGATGACCTCGGTGCTGATGACGCCCGACGGGAAGATCGTCGAGGCGGAAGCCGCGCACGGCACCGTGACGCGCCACTTCCGGATGCACCAGAACGGCGAGAAGACCTCGACCAATCCGATCGCGTCGATCTTCGCGTGGACCCGCGGCCTCGGCCATCGCGGGAAGCTCGACGACACACCCGAGGTGATGGATTTCGCGCAGAAGCTCGAGCACGTGGTGATCGACACCGTGGAGGGCGGTCAGATGACCAAGGACCTGGCCCGACTGATCAGCCCGGACCAAGAGTGGCTGACCACCGAGGAATTCATGGGTGCCCTTGAGGACAACCTGAAGAAGGCGCTCGCCGAGGACAGTTGACCGGCGCCGGCAGCCGAATTCTCAGCCTGCGGACTGGGCGTGGGCCGTGCCGGTGTAGCGGTCCACGAACTCGAGGATCACATCGGTGATCCGGTCCGGCGCCTCGAACATCGGGATGTGGCCGACGCCGTCGAGCTCGGTGACCTGCGTGATCTCGGGGATGTGTTCGGTGAAGTGCCGGGTGTAGCGCGGATGGGGCAGGACGCGGTCCTTCTCGCAGATCACCAGGTGCGTCGGGATGCGGGTGTCGGCGAGCTCCATCAGCCCCGGTGCCGTCAGTGCCTTCATCAGCAGCTGGTAGTACGCCGGGCAGTGCTGAACGTCGTCGATGATGTCGAGCAGATCGCCCTCGGGCAGGGTTTCCGGGGACGCGCTGATGGGGAAGTGGGCCATGTAACGGCTGAACGGCAGGCTCAGCACCTTCGGACCCATCAGCTTCACCAGCACGTACAGCGGCAAACCTGCCACGAACTTCGCGACGATCTCGAACTTCACCGGGGACCATCCGTGCCACCCTCCGGCCGGCGCGATCGCGGTTAACGTCCGCGCTCGCCCGCGCCGCTCGAGCTCGAACGCCACCCAGCCGCCAAGTGAGTTGCCGACTATGTGGGCGGTGGCCCATCCGAGTGCGTCGAGTTGACGTTCGACGCCGTCGGCCAGCGTTGCGCTGTCGAGCTTCCACCTGCCCTTTCCGCCGCCGTTGTGGCCGGCCATGGTGGGCGCGAACACCTCGTAACGGCCGGTTTCGCCGATCTTCGGGGCGACCTTCTTCCAGACGTTCTGCGACATCATGAAGGGGTGCAGTAGCAGCATCGGCTCGCCTGAGCCGAGATGGATCGGCGCTCGTTCGGTCATGCTGGCGACGATAAAGGCGGTACCGGCGGTACCGCAAGTGAGGCAAATATCCGGTGGAACATGCGTGAAAAGATTGACCGATCATGAGCAGCCCGAAACGTGTCTTCTCCGGTGTTCAGCCGACGTCTGACTCGCTACATCTGGGCAACGCGCTCGGCGCGGTGACGCACTGGGTGGGGTTGCAGGACGAGTTCGACGCGTTCTTCTGCGTGGTCGACCTGCACGCGATCACCATCCCGCAGGATCCGGAGGTGCTGCGACGCCGGACGCTGGTGACCGCCGCGCAGTATCTGGCCCTGGGTGTCGACCCGGCACGGGCCACCATCTTCGTGCAGAGCCATGTACCCGCCCACGCCGAATTGGCTTGGGTGCTGGGCTGTTTCACCGGTTTCGGGCAGGCGTCGCGGATGACGCAGTTCAAGGACAAGGCGCAGCGCCAGGGCAGTGAATCCACCACGGTCGGGCTGTTCACCTACCCGGTGCTGATGGCTGCCGACGTGTTGCTCTACGACACCGATCTGGTGCCGGTGGGCGAAGACCAGCGCCAGCATCTGGAGCTGGCCCGCGACGTCGCACAGCGGTTCAACAGCCGGTTCCCCGACACGTTCGTCGTTCCCGAGGTGCTGATCCCGAAGGCCACGGCCAAGATCTACGACCTGGCCGACCCGACCTCGAAGATGAGCAAGTCCGCGGGCACCGAGGCCGGGCTGATCAGCCTGCTCGACGACCCCAAGGTGACAGCGAAGAAGATCCGTTCGGCAGTCACCGACAGTGGGCGCGAGGTGCGCTATGACCCCGTCGCCCAGCCCGGAGTGTCGAACCTGCTGACCATCCAGTCCGCGGTGACCGGCACCGACATCGACAAGCTCGTCGAGAGCTACGCCGGCCGCGGCTACGGCGATCTCAAGGCGGACACCGCCGACGCGGTCGTGGAGTTCGTCACGCCGGTCAAAGCGCGGGTCGACGAGTTGGTCAGCGACCCAACGGAGTTGGAGGCGATCCTGTCCCGCGGTGCCGAGCGCGCGCGTGAGGTGTCGGAAAAGACAATCGCAGGAGTCTATGAGCGGTTAGGGTTCCTGCAGGTTCCATAGGGGAGGCCGGGGTTGCCCGAGAACGACAAGCCGGGAATCCTCGATCGGCTGCGCGCGCGGTTCGGTTGGTTCGACCACGTCATGCAGGCCCAGGAGCAGTACCGCGACAGCAAAGGTGATTTCTTCGCGGCCGGGATCACCTATTTCACCGTGTTCGCGTTGTTTCCGTTGCTGATGGTCGCTTTCGCGATCGGCGGGTTCGTGCTGGCACGTCAGCCCGAGTTACTGGCCGACATCCACGACCGGATCAAACAGAGCGTGTCGGGCGATCTCGGTCATCAGCTCGTCGACCTCATCGACTCCGCGATCGATTCCCGAACGTCGGTGGGCATCATCGGCCTGGCGGCCGCGCTGTGGGCGGGGCTGGGATGGATGGCCAACCTGCGTGAGGCGTTGAGTGCGATGTGGTCGCAGCGCAGCGAACCCGGCAACTTCGTACGGACGAAGCTGTCCGATCTGGTCGCCTTGCTGTCGGCCTTCGCGGCCATCGTCGTCACAATCGCTCTGACCGTGCTGACCAATGGCCGGCCGATGCGGAAAGTGCTGAGCTGGTTGGGGTTTGCAAACGTCCCGGGCGTGCGCGTGTTGTTGCAGGCGGCGTCACTGGTGGCATCGATAGGTATCTCGTGGCTGCTGTTCACCTGGATGATCGCCCGGTTGCCGCGAGAGTCGCTGAGTATTCGAAGTTCCGCGCGCGCCGGGCTGATCGCGGCCGTCGCTTTCGAAGTGTTCAAGCAACTGGGGTCGGTGTATCTGCAGGGGATCATGCACGGCCCGGCCGGCACGACTTTCGGGCCGGTGCTCGGCCTGCTTGTGTTCGCGTACATCACCGCGCGGCTGGTGCTGTTCTCGACGGCGTGGGCCGCGACGTCCAAAGAGAACCTTGCCGCCGCACCCATTGCGCCACCGGGGCCGGCGGTGATCGCACCTCGCAATCTGGGCACCACAGGGATCGGCGCGCGCGGAGCACTGACAGCTGCTGCCGTGGGGGCGCTTGGCGCGCTGGGGTTTTCGCGGATATTCGGCAGGCGCTAGCCAGCGCTCACTGCCATTTTCCGCCCGCCATCACCCGCGTCACCCGGAGGTGCTCGTCCAGCACGACGAGGTCGGCCGCATAGCCGGGGCGCAACTCGCCGACGCCCCGCAGTCGAAGTGCCCGCGCCGGCGTCGTCGACGTCATCCGCACCGCGCCCACCAGAGCGTCGTCGGAGAGCCCCACGAGTGATGAGCCGCCTGCGCGAGGAACAGATAGCAGAGCCACCGCCGCGCGGAACAGCTGATCCATGGTCGCCGTGCTGCCCGCGATCGTCGACTGGCCGCGAACCCGCGCGACTCCCGACACGACGTCGACATCGACGGACCCCAGCCGAAAAGACCCGTCGGACAACCCCGCCGCCGCTACCCCGTCAGTGATCAACGCCACGCGATCTGCTCCCGCGGTGTCGATGACGTGACGCGCGAGTGCCGGGTGAACGTGGACGCCGTCGGCGATCAACTCGACGGTCACACCGGGATCCTCGAGCAGCGCGAGCGCGGGCCCGGGGTCGCGATGATGCAGCGGCCGCATCCCGTTGAACACGTGGGTGCCGACCGTCGCCCCGGCCTCAATCGCGCTGCGGGTCTGGTCATAACTGGCATCCGTATGGCCTACGGCCACAACCACATCCGCGCCGACTAAGTGTCGTGTCGCATCGGTGGCGCCGGGAAGCTCGGGAGCGATCGTCGCCATGCGGATCGTGCCGTTGCCGGCCGATAGCAGCGCGTCGATCTCGGCGAGGTCGGGGTCGCGCAACTGCCCCCGGTCATGCGCGCCGCAGCGCGCCGAACTCAGCCACGGCCCCTCCAGATGGATACCGGCGACGGTGCCCGCGGCAGTCAGCTCGGCCAGCACGGCCACTGCGGCGAGCAGGTCTGCGGCTGACGCAGTGACGAGGCTTGCGAGCGTGGTGGTGGTGCCGTGGCTGCGCTGAAAGTCGGCGGCCCGCTGGATATCCGCGCGCACACCGTCGACGTAGGACCCCCCGCCGCCCCCGTGCACGTGCATGTCGACGAAGCCGGGCACCACGATGCCGTCGACGAAGTCGTCGTCTGCCGCGCGGGACGGCGTGCCGGCGCCACGATCGCCTATCCGCCGCCCTGACGTCTGAACCCACCCCGGCCGGCAGAGCTTGCCGTCCAGCACCACGGTGCCGGCGGCGATCAGGGCCACCGGCCGCCGTTTTCCCAGAAGTGCCTCACGTCTTCGAGCTGCCTGCCCTTGGTTTCCGGGGCGAGCCGGTAGACGAACGCGAATGCCGCCAGCGCGAGGACTCCGAAAATCGCGAAAGTGCCTGCGCCACCGACAGAGTTCAGCATCGACAGGAAGAACGCCGCGATGATCGCGTTGGCGACGAGGTCAGACGTGAGCATCGCTGACGATCCCATCGAGCGCAGCCGGGCCGGAAAGCTCTCACCGGCGTACACCCACACCAGTGCACCGAACCCGAACGTGAAGCCGACCGTGAACAGCAGCACACCGAAGAAGCCGACGACTGTGAGCGCTCCGCCGAAGTCGACGCCGAACGCGAACACACCGATGAGGACGGCATTGGCGATGATCATCATCCCTATGCCGCCCAACAGGATTGGCCTGCGTCCCACCCGGTCGACGAGCAACAGCGAGATGAAAACCGCGATCAGCGCGGCAACCTGAACGAGCGCGGGCAGTACGAGAAGCGCGAAATTGCCGGTGAACCCCATTGCCTCGAACAGCCGCGGGCTGTAGTAGACGATCGCGTTGATGCCGGTGATCTGGATGAAAAAGCCGAGACCGACGACGAAGACCGTCGCCCGCAGATACGGCCGGTGCAGCATCTCCCGCAGCGCGCCGCCGCTTTCTTCGGCCAGCGCTCGGCGGATCTCGCCGATTTCGTACTCGACATCAACGTCAGGATCGACCCGGGCCAGCGTCGCACGTGCCTCTGCGACACGGCCTTTGAGCATGTACCAGCGGGCGGTGTCGGGCATCGCCAGCAACAGCAGCGTGACAAGCGCGGCCGGAATCGCGGCGAGGCCGAGCATCCAGCGCCAGTTCCCCGAGCCGGCCAGCGAGTAGGCGACCAGGTAGCCGATGATGATGCCGGTGACCGTCGCCACCTGGTAGGCGACGAGCAGGGCGCCGCGGGCCTTTGTGGGTGCGGATTCGGCGACGAACACCGGGACCACGACCACCGATACCCCGATGGTCACGCCCAGCAGCAGTCGCGCCACCAACAGCATCGGCACCGAGACCGACACCGCGGCCAGCACCGCGAACGCAGCGTAGGTGGCGGCGACGAGCACCATGGACTTCTGGCGGCCGATCGCGTTCGCGAGCAGGCCGGCGCCGATCGCGCCGGCAATCTGGCCGATCACGACCGCGGTGGTCACCATCTCCTGCTGGTGGGTGGCCAGATGGAACTCGTCGGTGACGTAGAGCAGTGCGCCGGCGATGTTGGACAGGTCGTAGCCGTAGATGACGCCGACGCTCGCTGCGGTGAGCGCGACCAGCAACCCCAGCCGCGAAGACTGCCGCAACCCGCCAGCCGTGCTCACGTCGCTAGTTTTGCACGCGCCGGTTGATCGAGCGGGCGGCGAGCATCAGCCCGAGAACGATCGCCGCGCCGACGAGCGCCACGCCGATCCGAACCGGCAGCTCGTTCATCGCGGCGGGCAGTGCCGCAGCAGTGCTTTGCGAACTTCCCGGCCCGCCTTTGGGTTTCACCAGCGACGGGTCGGGGTCGATGAGTTTTCCGACCTTCGTTCCGGGCGGCGTCGAGTAGCCGTAGTCCAGCAGATGGGCGGCCTGCTGCCACGGCGGAATCGGCTGTCGCGTCCCGTGCATCAGCACCGCCACCAGCCGGCGGCCGTTGTGATCGGCGGCGCCGACGAACGTCTGTCCTGCGTCGTCGGTATAGCCGGTCTTGCCGCCGAGCGCCCCCGGGTAGTTGTAGAGCAGCTGATTGTCGTTCTCCAGCGTGTAGCCGGGGTGTTCGGTGTCACCGGGAACATCCGGGCGGGCGGGATGGCCGGGGAACTCGAACGTGCGTGTCGACACGATCTGCGCGAAAGTGGGGTTCTCCCAGGCGTATCGGTAGAACAGGCCGATGTCGTAGGCCGACGTGCTCATGCCCGGGCCGTCGAGGCCCGACGGTGTGGCCGCCCGGGTGTCGCTCGCGCCGAGCTTGGCTGCGAGCGCGTTGATCTTCTGCAGCGTGGTGTCCATGCCACCGAGCTGCATGGCCAGCGCGTGCGCGGCGTCGTTGCCGGAGTGCATCAACAGGCCGTGCAGCAGTTGGTAGACGGTGTAGACGCCGCCCTGATCGACACCGACGCGGGTGCCCTCGGCGTCGGCGTCGGCCGTGGTGCCGACGACGATCTTGTTGAGGCTCAGTTCGTTGATCGCGGCCATCGCCACGAGCACCTTGATGATGCTGGCAGGTCGCTGTCTGCCGTGCGGATCCCTCGCGGCGATGACGTCGCCCGTGTCGAGGTCGGCCACTAGCCACGCCTGCGCGGAGATGTCGCCCGGCACCGGCGGCGTGTTCGGGGCGACGATGACGCCGCAGCCGTCCAGCGCGTCCCCGCCGACCGGCTTGGCCGGCACGGGCAGGGGCTGCGGCGGCGGACCGGCGGTCGGCACCTCGGATTCGTCGACGGCCGGCGGCGTGGTGACGCGGTAAGGGCAGGCCGCGTCGGGCGAGGCGACAGGCTCGGCGGCCGCGACGGGCAGGGTCATCGCCGCGGGAGCGCTGGTCAACGCAACGGCCATGACCAGGCCTGCGATGCGTTGCAAAGTGGCCATCGAGTGCAGGTTAGGCGACACAGTGGCGAATTCCACGGTGCCGCGCTGTGACAGGTGTGGTTATTGTTGCCATACCTCCGACAGCACCTGGCGCAGCTTCTGCTCGATCTCGTCGAACTCGGCCTGCCCGCTGATCAGCGGCGGCGCAACGGTCACGACGGTGTCGCCGCGGTCGTCGGCGCGACAGTACAGCCCCGCCTCCAGCAGCGCGGGCGACAGACGGCTCATCAGCTGCGCCCGGTCGTCGCCGGTGAATGTTTCCTTGGTGGCCTTGTCTTTGACCAACTCGACGGCGTAGAAGAAGCCCTCGCCGCGCACGTCGCCGACGATCGGCAGATCGAGCAGCTTCTCCAGCGAGGCGCGAAACGCCGGTGCCTGCCTCTTGACGTGATCGTTGAGGCCGTCGCGCTCGAAGATGGCGAGGTTGGCCAGGGCGACTGCGCACGACACCGGATGCCCACCGAACGTGTACCCGTGCGGGAACGTGGTCTTGCCGGTGTTGAACGGCTCGAACAGGCGATCGGTGGTGATCAGCGCCCCGAGCGGCGAGTACCCGGACGTGATGCCTTTCGCGCAGGTGATCATGTCCGGCACGTAGCCAAAGTCGTTGCAGGCGAACATCGATCCGATCCGGCCGAACGCGCAGATCACCTCGTCGGAGACCAGCAGCACGTCGTATTCGTCACAGATCTCCCGAACGCGCTCGAAGTAGCCCGGGGGCGGTGGGAGGCATCCGCCCGCATTCTGCACTGGTTCGAGGAACACGGCGGCGACGGTGTCCGGCCCTTCGAACTCGATCGCTTCGGCGATCCGGTCGGCTGTCCACCTGCCGAACTCCTTCAGGTCGTCGTCGAAAGGCACAGGGGCACGGTAGAAATTCGTGTTCGGCACCCGCACGCTGCCGGGCGGCAGCGGTTCGAACGGCGTCTTGAAGTTCGGCAACCCGGTGATCGCCAGTGCACCGTGCGGGGTGCCGTGGTAGGCGATGTTGCGCGAAATCACCTTGTACTTATTGGGTTTTCCGGTGAGCTTGAAGAATTGCTTGGCGAGCTTTAACGCCGTCTCGACGGCCTCGCCACCACCGCTGGTGAAGAACACCCGGTTCAGGTCACCGGGTGCATACCGCGAAAGTCGTTCTGCCAGTTCGATTGCCGGTGGTGTCGCATAGGACCACAGCGGAAAGTACGCAAGGTCTCTCGCCTGCGCGGCCGCTGCGTCGGCGAGCTCGACGCGACCGTGCCCGACTTGGACGACGAACAACCCCGACAGTCCGTCGAGGTAACTGCGACCGTGGCTGTCCCAGATCCGCACGCCCTCGCCGCGGGTGATGACCGGCAGCGTGATGCCCGGTCCGTGCCGGGTGAAATGTCCCCACAGGTGGCGGTCTTGTGCCATGGCGTGCAGACTACGACGATTCGCCGGCCACTAGGCTGGGTGAGGTGACCGCAGCACAGCGGGTCGACGAGTTCGAGGCGCTTCGACCTCATCTGCTGGCCGTGGGTTATCGGCTCACGGGCACGTTCGCCGATGCCGAGGACGTGGTTCAGGACGCCTGGTTGCGCTGGCAGGGCTCCGCGGACGTGCCGAAGGATCTGCGGGCGTGGCTGACGACGGTGGTCAGCCGCCTTGCGCTGGACCGGCTGCGGTCGGCGGCCCGCCGGCGCGAGACCTATGTAGGCGAATGGCTGCCGGAGCCGGTGGTCACCAGACCCGACGACCCGCTGTCGGCGGTCGTCGCCAGTGAGGACGCCCGCTATGCCGCGATGGTGGTGCTCGAGCGGCTCACACCAGATCAGCGGGTCGCGTTCGTGCTGCACGACGGGTTCGCGGTGCCGTTCGGCGAAATCGCGTCGGTGCTCGGTATCAGCGACGTGTCGGCGCGACAGCTGGCGTCGCGGGCGCGCCGGATTGTCAGTGACCACCGGGGGCCGGTCGACACCGCGCACGACGAGGTGGTCGGGCGCTTCCTGGCCGCGATGGCCGCCGGTGACATGGCGGGCGTCGTTGCGCTGCTGCATCCCGACGTGACATTCACCGGCGACTCGAACCGCAAGGCGCCCACGGCTTTCCGTGTGGTCCACGGCCCCGACAAGGTCGCGCGCTTCCTGTTCGGGCTGGCCCGCCGCTACGGGCCGGGTTGGCTGGAGTCCAGTCAGCTGGCGTTCGTCAACGGCGAGCTCGGGGCGTATTCACCCGGGACGCCCGGTCGCGACGGCCACCCACCGATGTTGCCGCGCATCACCGCGGTCACCGTGCGCGACGGCAAGATCGCCGCGGTCTGGGACATCGCGAACCCGGACAAGTTCACCGGCTCACCGCTCAGGTGAGATGCTCTTCGCGCATGCGCTTATCGGTCTGGCCGGCATCGGTCGCCCACGGAACACGGCACGCGTCACCCGAGCTGAAACCCTGCTCGGTGATGCCGAGCGCGGTGTTCATCCGGGCCCGCATGTTCTCCACGCCGATCTGGTAGGTCAGCTCGATGACACCTGCCTCGCCGAACCGGCGCCGAAGGTCGGCCACCTGCTCGTCGGTGACGGTGTGCGGGTCGGTGGTCATCGCGTCGGCGTACGCGATCGCGGCGCGCTCGTCGTCGGTGAAGAGCTGCGACGTCGCGTAGTCGTCCACGGACTTGAGCCGCTCCACGTCGAGCCCGTCAAGACGTTGCAGCATCGCCCCGAAATCCACACACCAGGAGCAGCCGATGGTGCGGGCCGTCCAGAAAACGGCCAGCTCGCGCACATTCGCCGGCAGCGCCTTGGAACCACGGTCGAGAAGTGTCTCGTGGACGGCGCCGGCAAGCAGCAACCTCGGGTGGTGCGCGGTGACCGCGAACGGTTCGGGCACCTCACCGAAGCGCCGCTTGGCAACCCGGTACATCAGGCGTGTCAGCATGGTCGCGCGCTGCGGGGGCAGAGGTTGGATGCGGGTCTTCTGTGCTTTCTCGTCCATACCCGGTAGACGAGACAGCCCGTCGAGATGTGACAGCCTCAGCGCGCCAGGACGATCCGGTGCCGCCCGGCCTGCAATGAGACAGTCGGATCGGCCGGCTCGGCGCCGAGGTGAACGGTCGTGTCGTGCGGCACCGCGTCGAGCGTGATCTCGACGGCGCTGTCGGTCGTGACGTCAATCTCGGCGTCGGCAAGCCCGGCCAGCCCGGCCCTCGCGACGTCCACGGTCAGTCCCGCGGCGACGGGTCTTCCGCGTCGGGTCGGGGCGGGCATGCGACCGTGCGTCGACGGTGGCGAGTTCGCCGCGCGTGGCCGTCACCTTCTCGGTGTAACTGGCAAAAGACTGTTAACGGTGGGTGCCGCTCTCTCGTCAAAGTCGAGCACAGAGATGTCGGCCTTCGGTCGAGGACTTGGAAACCGTTGTCGCACAAGCTAAACAATCCTAATCGGGCAAAGTGCGTTAATCGCACTGTGCAAGCCCTATCGAGTCGCCTTCTGCTGCGAAACACCCTGGAAGTAGTTGCTGTCGGCGTTATGCTTGCTCCACGTTTGGAGAAGTGCAGTGGAAATCAAGCGACATCTACTGTGGTCGAGCACAGCCGTTGTAGGGGCGGGCGCAGCGTTGCTGTGCGGCACTGTTGTTGCTACCGCCGACACAGGTACGAAGACGCACGGCAACGGGTCGCCGAGGACCTCGGGATCAACCATGTCGCAGGTCAAATCACCATCTGGCGCGCCTGCGGAGGGAAGATCACCGACACTCAGGTCTTCGCTGAGCGAATCACGATTTGGCCCTGCCCGTCGCAAATCACTATCTGGCGAGGCCGCCGCGCCTGACACCCTGCCTGCGGCTGTGTTGCCGAGGTCGCATGCCGGCACCGATACGGCCGACGGTTTGGCTGCCACCGTCGGCAAGCGATTCGGCTTTCCCGCTGCCCGCGCGATGCCGTCATCGTCGTCGCAACCGACCACGTCAACGGTCACCGCCCGGGTGCCGCCGCCGATGATCGAGCGTCACGATTGGACGGCACCCGCGGTCGGCGTGCGAGCGGCTACTGCGCCCATTAGAGGATGGCCCCGACTGACAATCGCGGTGAAGCCGGCCACCGTGATGCTGCCCAGCGCTGCACTCCCAGACAAGACCGCCGGCCCTCGGCGACTGCCGAGCCCGGCAGCGGACGTGGTCCTCGACGTGTTGTCGGCGCTGGGTTTCTCACAGCGTCGTGAGACCACGGAAACATTCGCCTCCCGGGCTGTGGGCACAACGGCACAGGTGGCCTCCGAGCGGCTCTCGGCGGATCCGCCGCTGCCTACCTCCACAAACAAGGCCGCGTTTACCGACCCGGCGGGGTCATCGCTTACGCCCGACCCCCACGTGCCTGGTGTAGCGGTGGGTCACTCCCTGCTGACAATCACCTCAGCGGGCCAACCCGTAGTTGTACCAGCTGATTGGTACGTCCCGACCAGTAGCACACCGGCCGAAGGGTTGGTTTATCTGCAAAACGGTTGGGGCGCGACGAAAAACGACTACAACCTGCTTGCGGAGAGGCTCGCGGAGGCGACCGACAGCATCGTCGTTGTCCCCACCGTCTCGTCGAGCGCGCACGCCTGTCCGAACTGCTGGCTGGGCAGCGATGAGATGGCCCAGGGGGTGGCGAATCTGTTCGGCCCCGACAACGACGCACTTGGCGCCAGCGCCGCCGCTGCCGGATACCAAGGCACGCTGCCTGAGGACGTCGTGCTCGCCGGGCACTCAGCAGGAGCGGGCATCGTGGTGGACGCCGCAGGCTATATGGAGGAAGACGGCATCAATGAGCCGAAGGGACTGGTGCTGTTCGACGCGGATCCGTTCATCAATATGGTTCCGGCGCTGGCGAAAATCCCGGACACGGTTCCCGTCTACCAGATCGGCTCACCCCCCTCGTTTTGGAACACCTACGGCAACGGAACAGCACAGCTGCTGCAGGGACGCGCCGACCAGTTCGTCGGGGTGATGGTGGTCCGCGGCAAACACGTCGATTCCATGCAGAGCAGCAACCTCGTCATCGACTTGCTACTCCAACTCGCGGTCGGCCCCTCGTTGCCGAGGAACCGCCAGGCCGTCGACACCCTGGCCGAGGGCTGGATAGACGACATGTACAGCGGCACACACGATCAGGGCGTCTACGGCACGGCAGGACAGAAAATCCCGGTCGGCAAGTCCACCGTCGTCGTGCTTCCCACGCCAAAGAATGTTTTCACGCCGATCGTCAACCTGCTGCGGACCATCCTCAACTTCATCGAGGGCTAGGACGGTGACGCTGCGCTCTCACAGCGCATCGAGTGACCTTCTAGCGGATGCAGCGAGGTCGAACCAACTCCACGCTCACCCAAGGACACCTAGCCTCAGCGCGCGCAGGCCATCGTGCAGCCGTGATTTCACGGCAGCATCAGTGATCTTCAGGTCGGCGGCAATCCTTGCGGTTGTCCATCCCTGGTAATAGGCGCGGTAGATCACCGCCCGGTGCTCGAAGGGCAACTGCCGCATCGCATCTGCGATTCTCGCCCTCGGCTGGTGGTTGGAACTCGAAGACGAACGCGAGTTCACGCGGGCAGTACCCGACTGCAGCGCAGTCTGGTGTCCGCCACGCTGGTTGGTGAAGGGACTGTCGCTGTCTCCTCGTGGTGGCGCGAAGGTCTGCGCGGGGGATGCCGCCTGTATCGGAAGGCGGGCAAAATCCGCCCAGCCGGCGCTGTAACACGGGTCGAGTGCGAACATGAAGAGGCGGTGTCCTTACTAACTAGATAGTTAGAAACGTTACGCCTCAACCGCGCTCTATGTCAACTATCTGGTTAGTTAGGTAGCCTGTGGTGATGACCGTTACGCGTGATGCCGCAGCGACCCGACAGCGCCTGATCGACGCGGCTCGCGCCGAGTTCGCCCAGTACGGCCTTGCCGGGTCCCGTGTCGACCGCATCGCCGCCAACGCCGAGGCGAACAAGGCCCAGATTTACCACTACTTCGGAAGCAAGGACCGGCTCTTTGACGCGGTCTGGGAATCTGTCGTGCAGCAGGTCATCGAGTCCATCCCGATCGATGCCGCCGATCTTGCCGGATATGCGGAAAGGCTGGCCGACACCTATCGGCACCATCCGGAGATCAGGCGGCTGGTGAGCTGGCAGCGCCTTGAGCGCGGTCATGACGGACCCCATCTGTTCGCGGTTCAAAACGCCAAGGCCACCGTTGAGGCGATCGCGAAAGCGCAAGCCGAAGGCACGGTGTCCAACCACTTCGAACCAGGCGTGCTCTTGGCACTGATCATCAACGTCGCCTCGCTATGGACTGCGAGCAGCAGTCTCGAGGTCGTCACCGTCGCCGATGTGTCCGATCCCAAGCGGCAGCGCGACGTTATTCGCGACGCCGTCGAACGCCTGCTTGCGCGGTAGCGAATTCGGTTTCGAACTAGTTCTGCAAGAACCACAACGTCTGGTCGGCGTGCACCGATGCGCGCAGCTCGCTGGAGAAGACTTTGAGAACGGTGCGGTCGGTGTTGATGATGAACCGCGCCGGATGCGGCGTTATGGTGGCCGGCGTGGACTTCGCGCTGGATTCCGCGCAGCAAGCCTGGCTGGATCAGGTTCGGGAGTTCCTTGCGGGCAACGTCACCGCGGCCCTGCGGGCCGAGATCGCTGAGTACGGCCTGGAGTATCCCGACGGCGAGGTGGCCGCGTTCCGTCGCAAGGTCGGCGACAAGGGCTGGTTCGGCCTGAACTGGCCGCAGGAGTACGGCGGCCTCGGTCTCGGCGCCGTCCACCAACATCTCTTGATGCGGGAGTTCGAGTACTGGGGCGTGCCGGGTCCGGATCTGACCGTGACGTCGGTCGCGCCGATGATCATGCGCCACGGCACCGAACAGAACAAGCGTGAGTTCCTGCCACCGATTGCACGCGGCGAAATGCTTTGCTCCGTAGGATATTCGGAGCCCGACGCTGGCACGGACCTGGCCAGCCTACGCGCCCGCGCCGTGCGTGACGGGGACGAGTGGGTGATCACCGGCTCGAAGATCTGGAACAGCGGCGCCCAACGCGCCACCCACGAATGGCTGTGTGTGCGTACCGATCCCGACGCAACCCGGCACCGCGGAATCTCCGTGATCATCGTGCCGCTCGATATTCCCGGCATCGAGATCCGCCCGCTGTACGCATGGTCGGGATACCGCACCAACGAAGTGTTCTTCTCCGAGGTCCGCGTTCCGCTGACCAATCTCGTCGGCGAGGTCAATCGCGGCTGGGCCTACATCACCGGCGCGCTCGATCTGGAACGCGGTGCGCTGACCAATGCCGGCGACCTGCACCGAGCGTTGGCAGATCTGGTGGCGCTGGCCCGTCAGCCGCGCCGCGACGGCACGGTGCCCGCAGAAAATCCCGCGTTCCGGCGCCGGCTGGCCCAAGCCGAGGCGGACGTCGAGGTGGCGCTGCTGATGGGCTACGAGGCGGCGTCGCTGCTCGAGGACGGCGTGATCCCCACCGTCGAGGTCAGTGTCGAGAAGATTTTCACCAGCGAGCTGCGCCAGCGCATCGCCGACCTCGCTCTCGACGTCCTGGGGCCCGACGGCTTGCTCGCCCACCGCAGCCCGCACGCACCAGCCGACGGTTACTTCGAACGGCTGTACCGGGTGGCACCGTTGATGCGGTTCGGCGGCGGAACCAACGAGGTGCTTCGTGACGTGGTCGCCCAACGCGGACACGGAATGCCCTCCTCTGGGCGGTAACGGTCGATGAAACTCATCGCGGATCCCGACGAACGCAGCCTCGCATCGACGCTGCGGGAACTGCTCGCCAAGAAATGCCCGCCGTCGCTGGCCCGGGAGCCTGCCGCGCAGCGCATGCCGCAGTCCTTGTGGAAAGCGCTGTGCGACACGGGAGTTCTGGGGCTGGGTGTGCCGCTCGAATACGGCGGGTCTGGCGGCACGCTGGCCGATCTCGGGGTGTTCTGCATCGAAGCAGGCCGCGCGCTGTGCCCGACGTTGGTGCACAGTACTGTCGCCGGCACGTTGGCGATCAATGCGCTCGGTATCCCCGCGCAGCGGGAGCGCTGGCTGCCTGCGCTGACTTCGGGGGCGCTGCGCGCGACGACCGCGTTGTGGCATCCGCGCAACGCGGCGATCGTCACGCCCACACTGCGCGCCGAACCGGCCGGCGACGGCTGGCTGCTGCGCGGCGCAGCGGATTTCGTCGCCGACGCCGACGTGGCCGACGTCATCGTCGCCACGGCGACCGAGGTGTCGTCGCAGAAGATCCTGTGTTTCGTCGTGCCACTTGACGGCCTCCGAATCGAGCCCTTGTCAATCATGGGCGGACACAGGCTGTTTCGCGTCGAGTTCGGCGACGTCGTCGTGCCGGATTCGATGGACGTGCGCGTAGACGATCTGCGGCGGGTGGCCAATGCCGCGGTCACGCTGCTGTCGCTGGACCTGGTGGGCATCGGGGAAGCAGTTCTCGAGCGCACGGTCGACTACACGACCATGCGACATCAGTTCGGCCGACCCATCGCCTCCTTTCAGGCGGCGCAACACCTCGTGGCCAACATGCACATCGCATTGGCCGCGGCGCGGCTGGCCGCGCGGTCGGCGGCATTCTGGATCGGCCGGGGCCACATCGCCGTCCGCGAAACCGCAGTCGCGCGTATGCAATCGGCCGCCGCGGCGAAGCTGATCACCCTCGACGCGCACCAGTTGCACGGCGGTATGGGCTACGTGACGGAAACCGACCTGCACCTGTGGTCGGAGCGTGCGCGGGTGCTCTCGACATTGGGTGGCGGCGCCGACGTGGCCGCGGGCTGGCTGCAGGAAGAGATGGAGCTCGGGTGTTCGGCGACAGTCTGATCGACGCCGAATCCGCTGCGCGCGTCGGCACCGTCGCCGCCACGGCCAGCGGTGAGGTCAACCGGCGCGACTGGCAGCGCTGGGCCGCGGCCGTCGGTGATCACAATCCGCTGTGGTTCGACGCCGGCTTCGCCCGC
>DATBFF010000244.1:0-5282 GCA_036558625.1 Mycobacterium sp.
TTGAGCCCTGTCGGCACCGCGATGAAATATGACATCAGCGAGAAGAACGGCAGCAATACCGCGCCGGTGGCGAACATGTGGTGCGCCCACACCGCAACCGACAACGCCGCGATGCTGATCGTGGCATACACCAATGCGGAGTAGCCGAATACCGGTTTGCGGCTGAACACCGGGATGACTTCAGTGACGATGCCGAAGAACGGCAGCGCAACGATGTACACCTCCGGGTGGCCGAAGAACCAGAACAGGTGCTGCCACAGCAGCACGCCGCCGTTGGACGGGTCGTAGATGTGCGCACCGAGGTGTCTGTCGGCGGCCAGGCCGAACAGCGCCGCGGTCAGCAGCGGGAACACGAGCAGCACCAGGATGCTGGTCACCAAGATGTTCCAAGTGAAGATCGGCATCCGGAACATGGTCATACCCGGCGCACGCATGCAGACGACGGTGGTGATCATGTTGACGCCACCGAGGATGGTGCCCAGACCAGCGACGGCGAGACCCAAAATCCACAGGTCGCCGCCCGCACCGGGGCTGTGGATGGCGTCGGTCAGCGGGCTGTAGGCAGTCCAGCCGAAGTCCGCCGCGCCACCGGGGGTGATGAAGCCCGCCAGCGCGATCATGGCGCCAAAAACGAACAGCCAGAACGAGAACGCGTTGAGCCGCGGGAACGCGACGTCGGGTGCACCGATCTGCAACGGCAGCACGATGTTGGCGAACCCGAACACGATCGGGGTCGCGTAGAACAGCAGCATCACGGTGCCGTGCATGGTGAACAGCTGGTTGTACTGCTCGTTGGACAAGAACTGCAGGCCCGGCACCGCCAGTTCGGCGCGCATCAGCAGCGCCATCAACCCGCCGATGAAGAAGAAGATCATGCAGGCGACGATGTACATGATGCCGATCAGCTTGTGATCGGTGGTGGTCACCAGCTTGTAGACGAGATTGCCCTTGGGTCCCAGACGAGCAGGGAACGGTCGGCGGGCCTCGAGTCCTCCCAGCGGGGGCGCTTCGGCTGTCAAGAGCTCCTCCATGATCGTGTTGCGAGTAGATCGTAGCTCCCACGACCCCGTCTTCAGGCCTCGGTCCTACAAACTGTCGTAAACAATCACCGCCCGTCCGGGTGTTACCGTCGGCGGCGTGCTCAGGGCCGGTCGCCTCACCGTTTCTGCGGCTGTCTGCATCGTTGTCGCGAGCGGCTGCGGCGCAACCTCTCCGAGCGGCACTTCGGCTGGTCAGGGCGGCAGTTCGGTGATCACGAGCACGACCAAGATCGCCGACGCCGGCGTGCTGGGAAACCAGCGCAGACCCGACGACTCGTGCGCGCCGCAGCCCGCCGCGGTCGATCCCGCGCGGCCCGATCCTCAGCGCATCGCGGTGCTCTCCGGCGACCAACTCGACGCGTTGTGTGCGCTGGGCCTGCAATCGCGAATAGTCGCCGCCGCGCTGCCCGACGGCTCGTCGAGCCAGCCGTCATATCTCGGCACCGAGATTCACGACGTGCACGGCGCCGGCTCACGGAGCCACCCGGACTTGGCCGCGATCAAGGCGGCCGCGCCGGACCTCATCCTCGGGTCGCAGGCGTTGACACCGGAGTTGTTTCCGGCGCTCTCGGCCATCGCGCCGACGGTGTTCACCGGAGCGCCCGGCGCGGGGTGGCAAGAGGACCTGCGACAGGTGGGCGCGGCGACGGGACGTAGCGGCGCGGCCGCTGCACTTGTCGACGACTTCAATGCGTTCGCCGCGAAGGCCGGGGCCGAAGCCGACGCCCCGCATTTCCAGGCGTCGGTGGTGCAACTCACCGAGGACACCTTGAGGGTGTACGGCGCGAACAACTTTCCGGCCAGCGTGCTGTCCGCCGTGGGTGTGGACCGACCGCAGTCGCAAAGGTTCACCGACAAGCCCTACATCGAAATCGGCACAACGGATTTGGGCAATGCCGACTTCTCGGCCGCAGACGGCGACATCGTCTACGTCTCGTTCGCGTCCTCGGAGGCCAAGGATCGGGCGCAGACGGTTCTGCTGAGCCACGCGTGGCGCGCGCTATCGGCCAACCGCGACAACCGGGTGTTCATCGTCAACAACGAGGTGTGGCAGACCGGGCAGGGCATCGTCGCGGCGCGCGGCATCATCGCCGACTTGAAGTGGATCAGCGCGCCGATCAACTAGCTCGCCGCAGTAATCCGCTGCAGTTCCGCCGATGCTTCTCGACGCGCGACGTCGGCGTCATCGCGCCGTCGTCCGATTTCGGTGTCGAGGCCGTGCACCTGATCGGTCAGACGCTCCAACTCGCGGACGTGGCGACTGCGCAACTCGCCCTCCTGGCCATCGGAAGCGAGCACCCTCAGCTGTTCGGCGATGCGGCTCTGCGCGGCGTAGACGTCGTCGCGTTCGGCTTGCAACTCTTCACGTTCAGTATCCAGCCGGGCTGCCGCCTGCCACCGAGCGAGGACGTCGGACAGAATCCCGATCGTGGCTTCGTCCAAGAAGCGGCCGTCCAACCACCTCTCCAGCCGCCCGGCGGACAGCTCGTCATATTCGATGTGCCGGTACGAAGGCCAGGACTCCAGGACTGTCGCCTCGACCACCCCGTGCGCGGGCACTTGTACGCGAAACCGGTGCACAGCGCCGTCCTGGGCGGCCTCGGCGACACCGTCCTGCGGCGTGAATGTGTGCCCGGATCTGCCCGGCAGCTCGAACACGACGTCGACCGGGTCGTCGTAATCATTCTCGGCACGCAATACGTGCAGCTCCTCGACGCGCCGCTCCTCGACGGCTGCGTCTCGCCCGAGCCGCACTCCCGCGGTAACGGTGCTGGGTATGGCGGCATGCCCGCAGTGCACCGCGAGATCCTTGGCGAACGACAATCGCACGTCCGCTCCGCGGGAAGTGAACGGCAACATCGCCTCTCCGGCATAACCGCCCTCGTCGTACACCACCGCCGGCCCCTCCTCGAGCACGACGCCGGTGGAGTTCGTGAACGCCAGCACGACGTAGGGAGCGGTCTCGCGTTCGGGTCGCCATACGAGTTCGCGGCGCACGGCGTCAACGCGCTCGACAGCCAGCGGAACCATGGCAGCTCCGCCACGCTTCAGCGAAACGGGTGTGCTGAGCCGGTACTCGAAATGCTCTCCGCGTGCTCCCGTTTCGACGTCCTCGGCGGCCTCCTCGTACGCGCCGGCAGACATAGTGGCGCGCGGCGGGAACCTGTCGAAGGCTGTTCTACCCTCGACGGGCGGGCCGGCCATTCGTTCGGCCTCTTCGACGACCGTGCGCTGCACGTGCTTGCCGTGGTAGAGATCGATGTCGAAGGAGATCGGTTGGCCCGTGGTGAGTGTCAACGCCACGTCGGCCAGGTCCTCGTCGAGCGGATTGTGCACGATGCCCATCGCCGCCAGCACCATCGTGTCGCCCTCGCGGATCGCCCGGTAAGACACCCGCCACACCGGTGCCGGCACGGTATAGGACACCCGTGCGTCGTCGGCGCGACCGCGGAGGCGGATAGTCACGCTGCGGTTCTCCCCCGCGGTGGCCGCACGCGAGCGGTCGATCAGATAGTCGAGGTCGTCGCGTGAGGGTTCCTCCAGCACCTCGATGCGGTCGACGTCCATCAGGTCCACCAGCGTCACGGCGCCAGTTTCGGCGCGCAAAACAAGCAGTCGACGAGTCTGTCCGTTCCCGCCGACGTCGTCGACACCGATGACCTCGCCGCGGTGCTGCTGGCCGCCGCGGCGCACATCGACTGCGCGGCCACGCAACCCGTCGAGCAGGCCGAGCAAGGCCTCACCGGACTCGAACAACAGGTTGCGGCTCTCCAACTCGTCGCGCGGTTCGGAAGGGATGTCGAACGCGACGGCGTCCACCGACACTCCTGCGCCGCCAGCGTCCACCGACAGCGACTTCAGCACATCCTTCATATCGTCACGGCGGAACAGCAGGTCGAAGTCGCCGTCGACGGGCCCGCCGCGCTCCACGAAGGCGACGCCGTGCTTGTACATAACCAGTCGATTTACTTTGGGCGGTGCGCTCATTCGCGCAATATAGCGCTGACCACCGACACGTTCGCGACCGTGAGTTTCACCGGCTACTGCCTCGATGTTTTCCGGGCCGGCATCGTCGCAGCGAGTTGACGGTCCCTCACCAGTCCGCCTGTTTTCAGGCGCCACGAACCGCCATCAGCGGCGCGGGTAGCCCGTTCGTGTAGCCGATGTTTTGCCGGCCGGACGTGACACGGCTGCGAAAATCCGCGCAGATTATCGCCGTGGTCGCACGTTCGGCGCCGCAGTCTCATCAGCTCCAGTCCTCATCCTGACGGCCTTGCCGATCACGTATGACGACCCACGACCGGCAGAAGAAGTGTGGGCGGAAAAGGACAGGCACAGGCAACGAGACGCCCTGTCGCACTACGGGTTTGGCTGGAAACCAGACTTGTAGCTCGGTACGGGGTGCTGCTTGAGCCCGTCCGCACAGCCCGCCATGAACTGGTCGTGGTTGTCGATCGAGAAGGCGCCGTTATACATGTCGAAGGCTGCCTGGCAGGCATCGGTCTCGCTCATGCCGCCCTGTACGTCGGAGACGACAATGTAGGAGGTCGCATCCTTGACGCCCTCCTGGTAGGAGTGGGACGAGGTATCCGCCCCGCCACCTTTTCCGCTACTACATCCGGCGACGGCAAGTGCGATCGCGGCAACTGCCGTCACTTCGAGCGTCTTCATTGGATTGACCCCCTTCATCGGGTCGCGGCGGACCGCCACTACCGGGGAGTCTCGCATTGCAGAGGCTTTCCATGATTGGGTTTGACCTCTTTCTCCTGATCCCGAAAGAGCCGATCTCGCTGGGGATCACGCGCTGCGCCTTAGAGCAAGACCAGCGTGTTCAGAAGTCCCAGTCTTCGTCTTCGGTGATGACGGCCTTGCCGATCACGTATGACGAACCCGAGCCGGAGAAGAAGTCGTGGTTCTCGTCGGCGTTGGGACTCAGCGCCGACAGGATCGCGGGGTTCACGTCCGTCTCATCGCGCGGGAACAGCGCCTCGTAGCCGAGATTCATCAGCGCCTTGTTGGCGTTGTAGCGCAGGAACTTCTTGACGTCCTCGGTCAGCCCGACTTCGTCGTAGAGATCCTGGGTGTACTCCACCTCGTTGTCGTACAGCTCGAACAGGAGCTCGTAGGTGTAGTCCTTGAGCTCTTGCTGCCTGGCGGCGTCCTCCATGGCCAGACCGCGCTGGTACTTGTAGCCGATGTAGTAGCCATGCACCGCCTCGTCGCGGATGATCAACCGGATCA
>DATBFF010000245.1:0-9653 GCA_036558625.1 Mycobacterium sp.
ATCAGGTAGCGCGCGGCCAGCGTTTCGCCGCCCGCCACGGCGACGCGCCATAGCCTGGCTTCTTCGTCCCACCGCGCCCCTTCAACGTTGACGTTGAGCCGGATGTGACGCCGGATGTCGTACTTGTCGGCGACGTCGTCGGCGTACTGCTTGATCTCAGCTCCGGTCGAGAACAGCCGCGACCAGTTGGGGTTGGGCTCGAACGAATAGGAATACGTGGTCGTCGGCACGTCGACGGCCAAACCCGGGTAGCGGTTGACGTGCCATGTCCCGCCGAGGTCGTCCTCGCGCTCGAGGACGACGATGTTGTCGTAGCCCAACCGCTTGAGCTGTATCGCGGCGCCGATGCCACCGAAGCCCGCCCCGACGATCACCACGTCGAAGTGGTGGGCCGATGAGCCGCTTGCGCGAAGATCAGACGGCCCAGGCATGCTTTCACGGTACCTGAGGTAACACATATGGATGAAACGGCGCGCAGGTCAGCCGCTCGGCGCCGGGGCCGCCCGCAGCGCAAAGGTCATGGCCACGGTCGTCCCGGTCGTCGACGGGTCGACACCGGCGATGTTGCTGACGGCGCGAATCAACCGCAGTCCGCGTCCCCGGGTGCCGGGGTCGGCTGCCGGTGGCCGCCACGTCCCGAAATCGACCACACGGACCGACAGCTCGTCGCCCTCGATATCGGCGTCGACACGCATGGCGCCTGGGGGACGCCCCCGGTAGGCATGTTCGATGGTGTTGGTGCATGCCTCGCCGACCGCGAGCAAGACATCACCGACGAGCTCGTTGCCGACGCCGGCGCCGATGAGCCACTCCCTGAGCCGATAGCGGATTCCGGCCAATCGCTTGGGCACCGCATCGTCTTCGATTCGCAGCCCCGCAAAGGGCGGACGGCACACCACGATCGCGACGTCGTCGTCGTAGCCTCCGCCGGGCGTGAGATCCTGCAGCACGATATCGGCGACCTCGTCCACCGAGCAGTGGGCTGTCTCCTTCAACAGGGCGGCGACGCGCGCGATGCCGTCGTCGATCCCCTCGCCGCGCCGCTCCACCAAGCCGTCGGTGAACAGCATCAGCGTCGCGCCCGGCTGCAGCAGCGCACTGGCCTGTGGCCGGGGGTGGTCTCGATGGACAGCCAACGGCACTGAACCCGCCTCGGCCAACACGATCGGCTCGGCGTGCTCTGCGGCGAGCACCGGAGGGACATGACCCGCGCGACTGTACGTCAAAACCCTTGTCTCGCAGTCGAAAACCGCCACCAGCACAGTGGTGCAGAACGCATCGGGGATGAGGGCGGCCGCCGCGTCGAGCTGCTCGAGCAACAGTGCGGGGTCGGCTCCGGTCAGCAACAATGCGCGCGCGGAGCTGCGGAGCTGACCCATCACCGCGGCCGCGGACAGACCCCGTCCGACGCAGTCACCGACGATGATGCCGATCCGATGCTCGCCTACCGGCAGCACGTCGTACCAGTCGCCGCCGATCTCCAGCGGCGGAACCGCCGGCTCGTAGCGGACGGCAAAGCCGGGCGGCACCTCCATCGGCGCCAGCATCGCGCGCTGCAACGTCAGCGACGTTTCGCGGTCCCTCGCCGCGGCCGCCCGCGCGGCCGTGATGTCCCGGATCGTTCCGACGAATGCGTGCTTACCGGCGCCCTTGACGACGTTGATACTGATCGCCACCCAGACGGTGTGCCCGTCGAGGTGACGGATCACCGATTCGTACTCCACGCCGCCGCCGTTGCGCAGACGTGTGAGCGCACTGTTGGCGGTGTCGGAGTCGACGACCCATCCGTGTGGCCAGCGGTACGGCAGACCGTCAGCCCCGTAGCCGGTGATTTCGCCGAACGCCTCGTTGACCTCGATGACGGAACCGTCGTGGTCGGCGACGAAAAAGCCCTCCTGCAGCGAGTTCACCAGCGCGGTGCGGAACTCGTCGCGTTCGGAGAGGATCTCGACCCGCCCCCGCTCCTGCTCGTAACGCGTTGTGAAGTCAAGGAATCCGCGAGTCGCGATGTCGAGTGGCGCGAGGGTTTGCAGCAAGAACTCAAGGGCCGCGGCTCTGTCGACGGTCGCGGAGTCGGCCAGCTCGTCGATGCACCGGACGTGCGTCTCGACGATCTCGAGCATGCTGCTCCGGTTCTGCAGCGCCCTTCGGCCGATGTCATGGCCGACGGCCAGGCTGGACTCGTCGCGAGCGGTCAAGTGTGCCTGTAGGGCAGCTGTGTACCGCGCGTGGAAATCAGCGTCGGTCACGGCCACGAGAGTAGCCTGAGCGTCCGCACCGAAAACATGCGTCGAGACCGCAGGTTAGGCTCTGACCAGACCCGCGGCGAGCGCCAGGGCTGAGACGTAAGGACTGCTGTTGACAGGTACGGATCCGATCACGACCTCCATCGTGCACCGCGATGGGGTCGCCGTGCTCGCCGTCGGAGGTGAGATCGATTTGGCGACCGCTCCGGTGTTCGAGGCGGCCATTTCCGAGGCGATCGCAGGCGAGCCGCCGGCGTTCGTCATCGACCTGTCGGATGTGACGTTTCTCGCCTCCGCGGGCCTGCAGCTGCTCGTCGCGACCCAGGAGCGGGTGGGCGAATCGGGTGAGTTCGCGGTCGTCGCGGACGATCCCGCTACCAGCAGGCCGATCCAGTTGACCGATCTGGACAAGATCTTCGCGTTGTACGCGAACCTGGACGACGCGCTGGTTGCGGTGCGCCGCAGGCCTCGACTGGTCTAACCCAGCAGGTGTGGCGATGAGCCGCTTGCGCGAAGAGCAATAGCCAGCGCGGCGTCGACCGCCACCTTGGGCACGTCAAGAGTCTTTGAGCCGAGATCGTGGCGTGCGCCGGTAATTTCGACTATCCGGGTGGGCTTGCGGATCAGCGCCGCCGCGGCCCGCAGTTCGTCGATGGTGCCGAACGGGTCGCTGGTGCCGTGCGTGAACACCGTCGGCACCGCAATGCGCGGCAGGTGCTCGGTGCGTGCCCGGTCGGGTTTGCCGGGCGGATGGACCGGATACGAGAACAGGGTCAGCACATCGACTTTCGCAGATCCAGGCCGTTGCTCTTCGCGCAAGCGCTCATCGGAGGCGACGACCATCGACGTGATCCTCCCGCCGTACGAGTGCCCACCCGCGATGAGCGGGCCGTCCGCCAGTTCTCGAGCGAGCGACACGGCCTCGACGACACCCTCCTGGTCGGCTGTGGCCGACCCCGACGGTGGCCCCTTCGGCCGGCGGCGCCGGTACGGCAGGTTGTAGCGGATGGCCAGCCAGCCGCGGCTTGCCCACTCGTCGCACAACCGCTTCAGCAGCGCCGCGTCGCGGTTTCCACCGGCTCCGTGCGTGAGCACCACCACGCCCGCCGCCGTCCCGTCGGGTTCGTGCGCCACACCGGCGATGTCGTCGAGGTTCACGTCGTCAACCGGAATAGCGGCGACACCGGCCCGTGGCCGTGGCCCAGCGGGTAAGACGCCTTGAGGCATTCGGTCACCCAGCGCTTCGCGAATGCCACCGCGTCGGGCACGGCGTAGCCGTGGGCGAGCGCGCATGCAGTCGCCGCTGCCAGTGTGTCGCCGGCGCCGTGATCGTTGCCGGTATCCACTCGCGGCGAGTCGAATTCGTAAAAGTCGCGGCCGTCGAAGAGCACATCGGGGCTCTGGGCCGACGACGGCAGGTGACCGCCCTTGACGAGTGCCCACTGCGGCCCCAGCGCGTGCAGGGCCCGAGTGGCGTCGCGCTGCGACTCGGCGTCGACGACGTCGATGCCCACCAGCAGCCGCACCTCATGCAGATTCGGCGTCACCAGCGTGGCCAACGGAAACAGCTGTGTTCGAATCGAATCCAGTGCATCGGGCCGCAACAGAGGGTCGCCGTGCATGGACGCGCACACCGGGTCGACGACGAACGGAACGGCACCGTCGAGGCCTTGTGCACGCCAGGTTGCCGCCACGGCGTCGATGATGTCTCTGGACGCCAGCATGCCGGTCTTCGCGGCCTGTACTCCGATGTCGCCGGCCACCACTTCGATCTGCGCGGCGATCGTGTCGGGCGGAACGGTGTGAAAACCCCTGACGCCCACCGAGTTCTGCACCGTCACCGCGGTGACCGCACACACCGCATGCGTCCCCAGCAATGCGCAGGTCCGCACGTCTGCCTGCAACCCCGCGCCCCCGCCGGAGTCGGAGCCGGCGATCGTCAGCACCCGCAGCGGCGTCTCACCCGGTGCGGCCAGCGGCAGCCACGTCATGCGATGGGGAGATACACCCGATTGCCGTGCTCGCTGAATTCCCGCGACTTCTCGTCCATGCCCAGCTGCAGGGCGGCTTCGATGGCCTCCTCGGTATCCAGGCCATGCTCGGCGGCGTACTCGCGGACGTCCTGGGTGATGCGCATCGAGCAGAATTTCGGCCCGCACATCGAGCAGAAGTGAGCGGTCTTGGCGGGTTCGGCCGGCATCGTCTCGTCGTGGAATGCCCGCGCGGTGTCCGGGTCCAGCGACAGCGCAAACTGGTCGTTCCACCTGAACTCGAACCGCGCGGTGGACAGCGCGTCGTCGCGCTCTTGCGCGCGCAGCAGGCCTTTCGCCAAATCTGCTGCGTGCGCGGCGATCTTGTAGGCGATCACACCGTCCTTGACGTCCTTGCGATCGGGTAGCCCGAGGTGTTCCTTCGGGGTGACGTAGCACAGCATCGCGGTGCCGGCCTGGGCGATGATCGCCGCGCCGATCGCCGACGTGATGTGGTCGTAGGCCGGCGCGATGTCGGTGGCCAGGGGCCCGAGAGTGTAGAACGGCGCCTCCTGACACCACTCTTCTTCGAGCCGCACGTTCTCGACGATCTTGTGCATCGGGATGTGGCCCGGGCCCTCGATCATCACTTGCACGCCATGGGCTTTCGCGATCCTGGTCAGCTCGCCCAGCGTGCGCAGCTCCGCGAACTGTGCGGCGTCGTTGGCGTCGGCGATCGAGCCCGGCCGCAGGCCGTCACCCAACGAGAACGTCACGTCGTAGCGGGCCAGGATCTCACAGAGCTCGTCGAAGTTGGTGTACAGGAACGACTCTCGGTGATGTGCCAAGCACCAGGCCGCCATGATGGACCCGCCGCGGGACACGATTCCGGTCACCCGCTTGGCGGTCAGCGGCACGTAGCGCAACAGCACGCCGGCGTGCACGGTCATGTAGTCGACACCCTGCTCGCACTGCTCGATCACGGTGTCGCGGTAGATCTCCCACGTCAGTGCCGCCGGGTCGCCCTTCACCTTCTCCAGTGCCTGGTAGATGGGCACCGTCCCCACGGGCACCGGCGAGTTACGCAGTATCCACTCGCGCGTCAGGTGAATATCGGCACCGGTGGACAGATCCATGATCGTGTCGGCACCCCAGCGGGTGGCCCACACCATCTTGTCGACCTCCTCGGCGATCGACGACGTGACCGCCGAGTTGCCGATGTTGGCGTTCACCTTCACCATGAACGCCTTGCCGATGACCATCGGCTCGCTCTCGGGATGGTTGTGATTGGCCGGGATCACCGCTCGCCCGCGGGCCACCTCGTCACGCACCAGCTCCGCCGGCACGCCTTCGCGTTCGGCGATGAACGCCATCTCGGCGGTGATCTCACCGGTACGGGCCCGCTGCAACTGCGTTCCGCGGTCTGCCACCACCCCGGCCCGCGCCGGCAGCCCCGCCGCCAAGTCGATGACGGCGTCGAAATCGGTGTAGGGCCCCGAGGTGTCGTACAGGTCGAAGTGCTCCCCGTTCGACAGGTGCACCCGACGGAACGGCACCCGCGCGCCCGGCACCGCGGCGACCTCGTGGTAGATCTTTGTGCTGCCCTCGATGGGGCCGGTGGTGACATCCGCCTCGACAGAAACAGTCATTGCATCTCCCTACGCCGGCATTACCCGGTCAGGTTCGTACGGTCGACGGCCCGCCAGCCGTCCTCTCAGCGCACTTGGCGTGTGCTCCCGCGTGGCTTTTACGCTAGCTCAGGAACCTGTGGTGCAAAAGGCCGCCCGCTATGGTTCGGTGCGTGCTCACGATCGTGCGGCGAACCGCGAGCCTGTGGTGGCAGACGTGGCCGTGGCTGGTTGCGATCTATCTCGTCGGCTGGCTTGTGCGCTTCTGGGCACTGCAGTTGGCGGTGCACGTGGGTCTCGCGTACGGCCAGCTGTGGGGCAGCCTGATCCTGCCGCTGGCCGCGCTGACACGACTGCTGACGTACCTGGCGATGTTCATGGTGATCCGCTCGGTGGCGTCCGGACTCCGCGACGTGGTGGCTGAGAAGCAGCGGCCCCGCGGCGTATTCGACGTGGTGCTGTCGGCGATCCTGCCGTTCCTTGTCATCTATACGGCCTGGAGGCTGATCCTCGAGGACTACTTCGTCTACCTCACGACCGTCGACTACGCCGCCGTCAACCAGGGCGCGACCAGTGCGGAACTGACGGGCAGCAACGTCGGGATCGCCACGTGGATCACGATCGGAATCACGTTCGCCGTGCGTCATGTCATCACCCGGTTCCGTGATCGGCTGCCCTCACCGATGTTGATCATTGCGGCATACCTGGATGTGGTGTGGCTGTACCTGGCTCTGAAGGCGTCGCTCAACGTGCTGTTCGGATCGCCCAGGTGGATATCGGAGCGACGCGTGGTGGTGTGGCTGGCCGATTTGCGCGACGACGTGCTGTCCCACTTCGGCTGGCTCCACGCGCTGTGGAGCGTGACTGGGGGTGCGGTGGGCCTTCTTGTTCCGGCGCTGGGACTCGCCCTGGCCTGGTTGGCGATCGCCGGCGTGGTGTACGGCACCCCGTTGCCGCCGACGTGGGCCGGGGCGCGGCGGGCATTCCTCGGGCACCGGGGCGGGGCCGCGGCGCAGGCCGCCGTCGAGCGCGGCCGCGACACGCTGCGACCTCGCTGGCAGCGGATCCCCGGTGGAATCCGCAGCCGGGTCACGGAATTCGCCCGCGGACTGCTGGGCAGGTTCGCGCCGATCGTCGACGCGGCACGGTTGATCCTGCACGGCGGTGCGGTGCCGATCGCGTTCTTCGTCGTGCTCTACACGGCGCTGGTGGTGCTCGCGCCCGCGGGCGCCTACTTCGACAAGGACGTGACGGACGGGTATCTGTTCCGCGGTCTCGCACTGCTTTTCGGGCCGCACGACTGGTGGTGGTGGCAGACGTACGAGCAGACGATCCGCGCGGGCGTCGGTGCGCTCGTCGACCCGATCCGTGTCGCGCTCGTCGCTGCGACGTACTGGTATTGCGTCGATCGGGTCAGGGCGCAACGCGACGCCGAGGCCTCAGTTCGTGTTGAACCGGACGATCGTGCGGATGTGGCCGGCTGAGGCCGACTTGTCTTGGTCGCCTTCGGTTTTCGGGAACAACAGAACGTCGACGGCGGTGATGTGTGCGTCCTTCGGTACGGAGATCGCCACCAACAATGGGCCGTTTCCCCCGCAGAATGTCGTGAAGTGCTTGTCGAGAGACCACCGCAGCAGGGGCATCGGTGTCAAACCGGCAGTGGTCCAGCGTCGGCCACCGTCGTCGACGACCGAAGTCGCGCAACCGTCGAAAGGCCCCGCGATAGTGGCGGGCTTGCCGTCTTTTTCGCGGCGCAGCAGGTAGGTGACCAGCTTCGAATTCGGCGGAGACTCCAGCCTGGCCGAGGCGGGTGCGGTGACCGGGGCAAGTTCCCACCGCACACCGCCGATAGTGGTGGATTGCCCGAAGTCGACCGTGGTGTCGGGGCCGTCGTCACCGATGTTGCGTTCCCATGCGGGCCGGGTGACGGTGAATCCGACGACGAAGCACGCCACTGCGATGACGCCGAACGCCAGCCAGTTTCTGCGGATCCAGGTTCGCATCAGTCGCCCAGCTGATTGAGATTGACGGTCGCTTCGGGTGTTCCGCTCGGCAGTGCAAGCGGGACCTCGATCTGCGAATCGAGCGGTGCGGTCAGCCGGTACCCGTAGCGGTCGCTGACTTTGTTCGACACCAAAAGTGTGGCAGCGCTCGGGATTTCTGGGATGTCAAACGCCACCGGCCCTCGCGCGGGCAAGCCTGGTTGCACGTTGCGCATTCCGCTGAGGTTCGAAACGAAGCGTCGTCCGCCGGCGCGGAGTTCGAACGCGGGTGTCTCTGGTTGTCGGAAAGGCTCGTAGCTGAGCACGACGATCAGCCAGACTCCCTTCGAGGGGATGTGCGCGGTTTGGCCACTGTTGACAAAGGCCACTTCACGGGCCAGCAGCGTGCGCTCCACGGTGACAGCGAGGTTGCGGCCTGTGACGCGTTGTCCGACAGCGCCTTTGACGACGATGGGAGCCCAAGTCTGCAGCTTCGTCGGGATCAGCGACCACAGCGCCGCGGCGCTCGCCAGCAGCGCAAGGGTGATCACCACGCGCAGCGCCGGACGCAGCACGTTGCGCGTCATGACGTCTTTAAGCCGGCTAGCCGCAGCGCGCCGTAGCGCTTGGTGTCGGCGCCCCAGTCGCTGTCGATGCGGAATGTCGAGATGTACCTCGACATCTGGAACATCCGAATGGTGATCGCGGGGTGGTCCTTCAGCGATGCGGTCTGGATCACCCAGATCAGTGCGTAGTCATCGGTGAAGCCGGGCGCGGCCTCGGGCATGGCGGTGCCGTCGCGGGTGCGCACCGCCCCGACGAAGGTGGCGGTCACGCCGTCGACCTGGAAAGGCTGAGCCCCGTGGACGTCGGGCGGAAGCGAGCACGGCTTGCGGGGCAGCATGGTCATGCCGGTGCCGAACGACACGGCCTGTTCGGCGTCGTTGGTGATCGTCGCGTTCATCACGAGGTAGCGGCATTCTGCGGGCAGGTCCGCGAAACCCGGCATCTGATCGGTGAGCTTGACCGAATGCGGGGTGATCTGCAGCGGACCGTCGTCGTAGGTCTGGCCGAGCGAGACGGCAGTCACATGGTCGGCGGCCTGCAGACCGCCGAACAAAGCGGTGACCGCGAGGGCTGTGGCAGCGGCAAACCAGCTCAACCGCTTCAGCGGCATCTGGCGCCAAGCGGCGGGCCATTCGATTTTGGACAGGACGGCCTCTCCCCGGGGCTCGGAAATGTGCCGACGATCGTACTAGCAGGCCGGAATAACGATTGGCCACGAATCATTTGTATAGCTAACATATGTATTTGAAATGACGACGACTGAGACTGAGATGGCTGATACCCCCGTCGTAACCGACCCGGCGCTGGCCGTCGTCGAGACAGATCGCCGCCGCCGCCGCTGGGACCGCGACCACCCCCGCTACAAGTGGGTCGCGCTGTCGAACACCACGCTCGGCACGCTGCTGGCCACCATCAACGCGTCGATCGTGCTGATCTCGCTGCCGGCGATCTTCCGGGGCATCGGACTCAACCCGCTGGCACCCGGCAACGTCAGCTACCTGCTGTGGATGCTGATGGGTTATCTCGTCGTCACCGCTGTGCTGGTGGTGATGTTCGGCCGGCTGGGCGACATGTTCGGCCGGGTCCGCATCTACAACCTCGGCTTCATGGTGTTCACCGCCGCGGCGGTGGCGCTGTCGTTCGACCCGTTCCATCTCGACGGCGGTGCGCTGTGGCTGATCGGCTGGCGGGTCATCCAAGGGGTCGGCGGCGCGATGCTGATGGCGTCGTCGGCGGCGATACTGACCGACGCGTTCCCGT
>DATBFF010000246.1:0-3228 GCA_036558625.1 Mycobacterium sp.
TGCGGTGCTTTCGATCGCAGTTGCCGAACGGGATGGCGTGTGCGCGCCTGGTCGATGTACATCGCGCTGCGGGAGTCGTGCACCACATTTCCGAACGCGAGCGCAAACGGCGTCGCGATGAGCCCAACGATCAGGGCTATCCCGATCACCGCAGTTTCAAGACGGTCAGTCATACGCACCAGTGGGTTACGACTGAATGCGCACAGCCACCACCCGGCTGAACGGAGATCGAAACTCTCTGTGCAGACCACTCCAGCAGGATGCGGGTCAACCTCTTGGTCATCGTAGAGTCCAACGTCAGCCGATCGAGGGCCTAACGGCACCTCCGAACGCGCGGACGTATCGATAATGTCTGCAGTTAGCTGTCCGTAGGTATGTGGTCAGGGAGACATGGTGAAGCACCCACATGTAGTCGATACTGAGGTCGCCACGCTTCTCGACGGCAGCGAGGTTGCTCTCCGACCTCTAAACTCGGATGACGTCGGCGCCGTCGTCAATCTGCATCAGCAGCTCACCGACCGTGAAAAATACATGCGATTCTTCGTTTCGCATCCCAAGCATCTGGCCCAATTCGCCCAGAGACTGGTCGAGTGCAACAAACGGCAGCGCGCTTTAGGCGCCTTCGAATCTGGCCAGCTAATCGGAGTGACGAGTTATTTCGTGACCGATGAGTCTGACACCGCGGAAGTGGCGATCGCCGTTGCGCACGAGGACCATTTGAGGGGCGTCGGAACGGTATTGCTTCGCGCTCTGGGCAGAACCGCACTCAACGACGGAATCCGCTACTTCGTCGCGGACGTGCTCGTGCAGAATGTCGGGATGCGAAGGGTCATCGCCGACGCGGGATGGCGGCACACCACCGAGTACAACGGCTCGGTTCTGTCCATACGAATCGACCTGACTGCTATCATCGACCCGTACATGCGAGGATCCGTCAACGCCCTCTGAGCGCGTCTCTCTTGCTGGTGACGTTTAGATGGATGGTTTCCCGATCAAAGAAGCGGGCGAGTAGTCTCACGCATCAGTTCGTGTTAGCCAGGAGCATCGATGACCGTCATCAACGGACTGCCCGCACATGTCCTTTTCGTCCATTTCTTAGTGGTGCTGGCGCCGCTGACGGCGGTATCGGAAATTCTGTGCGCGGTGTGGCCGGCGGCGCGTCGCCGTTTGGTATGGCCAGTGGTGGTTCTTGCTACGGCCACGATGGCGTTGACGCCACTGACTACACACGCGGGGCAGTGGCTGTTCAACCTACGTCGCAATCCGAGTCCGGTGTTGCGCGAGCACGCCGAGCGAGGTGAGACGATGATTTACTTCTCGGCCACGCTGCTTGCCGTTGCGCTCGTGTTCGCGGCTGTGCATGTGCTTGAACAGCGATCCGCTGAGCACCGCCCTGCTCTGCGGGCCGCCATTGCGATTGTGGCTGTGGCCGTGGGCGTTTCGGTGATCGTGCAGGTATACCGGATCGGTGATATTGGCTCCCAATCGGTCTGGGGCGGCGAGATCGCGCGGCTGACAAAGGCGAATACCGGCTAGTGCCGCCGAAGCGAACCGCTCGTCATGCTTGGAACCAAACCGGACCGCACGAGCGCCTCGTCGACGAAGTCGTGCACGGGACGGGAGCGGAAGAATCCGGTGTGACCGCCTGGGTACCACACAATTTCGGGTTTGCCCCAGTGCTCCCACAGGCGGATTACCTGATCTCGTGGATGCACGACGCGGTCGGCAACGCCGCCGTAGACGAACCGGCCGCCAAGCGGAACCCGCGGGGTGAGCGACAACGGCGACACCATGCGCCCGAGCGGTTTGGCCATCGTGATCGTGTCTCGGCGCGGATCGTCACCACCGAGACCGGAATGGCGACTCAGGATCTCGACCAGGTCGGCAACCGGAACACCGAGGATCGCACACCTCAGGCCGTCCTCGAGGCTGGCGACCAGTGCCGTGATGTAGCCGCCCAGCGACATGCCGTTCAACCCAATGGCCGCCTGCGGCTCCTGCGACCGGATCCACGACAACACGCGGCGGATGTCCCACACCGCCTGCGCCGCGGCATGCACGTTGTCCAGCACGTCCTCGCCCGGCAGCACGGCGCCCTTAGGCACGCCCCGTTTGCGCGGCCCGTGCAGCGGCAGCACCGGCAGCACGACGTTCAGGCCCAACTCGTCGTGGAGGTGCCAGGCGCGGAAGAGCCGCAGGTCGACCCCGGCGCGCCCCATCTCGGTGCCGTGCACACAGACCAGCCACGGCCGCGGCTCGCTGTGCCGCAGCAGCAACGCGTATTCGTTGTTGTTGGCGGTGTAGCTCAGCCACCGCTCGCCGCCGGGTTCGCCCGGCGCCGGGGCATAGCCGCTCTCGAACACCAGGCGGGCATAGCTGTGACGGCGACGCTCGACGGGGTGGATGGTCGGCTCGGTCAGCGTCGGCGGCGGCGCAAAAAACGCCTCCGGATTCTCCAGTAATCCGCGCTGTCCGTAGTAGTCGAGGGCATCGGTCACTTCCCGAGTGATCCGCTCGAATGCTGCCGGGGCGCTTACCGGCCGGCTCAGCTGCAGCCCGAGCAGGACGACCTCGTCGCGAAACGCCTGGGCGGCAAGGCGGACGCTGGGGCGGGTGAGCGGGAGTTCCGACGGTGTGCGGTCGCGGTAGTCGCGCCGGGATCGGGCGTAGTAGCGGCCTGTGCGCGCGAACGGTCTGACCACGTTCCGCAGGGCGGTCGCGGGCACCCTATCCCCGCGACCGTCGTCGCGATCTGGTGATGCCATCACCGAGCGATGCTATGCGGTGGAGTTACGCCAGGACGCGACGAGGGCGCAAACCCGCTGCGGCTCCTACGCTTGACTCATCGCCTTCGCGATCTCGTCCGGGCTGACTTCGCGCACCGGCTGCCCCATCGACCACTGATGACCGAACGGATCGCGCAGTATCCCGTAGCGGTCGCCCCAGAACTGGTCCTCGACCGGCATGACGACGGCGGCGCCGGCGTCGACCGCGCGCTGGAACTGGGAGTCGACGTCGGTGACGACGAGATGGATGGTCACCGGCGTGCCACCGAGCGCGGTCGGGGTACTGGACTTGCCGTCGTTCATTTCCGGGAAGTCGTCGGCGAGCATCACCGTCGAGCCGTTGATCTGCACGGCCGCGTGGATGAGCTTCTTTCCGTCGGGCCCCGGAATCCGGCCCAGTTCCACGCCGTTGAAGGCCTTCACATAAAAGTCGATAGCGGCC
>DATBFF010000247.1:0-4223 GCA_036558625.1 Mycobacterium sp.
TGCTCGAGCAGGTCTGAATGAATCTCACGCAGGGCGATCGACAGCGGCTTTTCCTGCAGGCCGGGCTCGACCAACGGCCCGACGTACTCGAGGATGCCCTCGCCGAGCTGGTTGTAGTAGTCGTTGATCTGGCGGGCCCGCTTGGCCGCATAGATGACCAGCGCGTATTTGCTCGACACGCGCTCCAGCAACTCGTCGATGGGTGGGTTGGTGATGCCCAGCGGCGTGTCGTACGCGCCGACTTCGGCGGTGCGGTCAGGAACGGCGGCCAGCGTCGAGTCGTGGGAAGTGCTCACGAAAAATTCTCTCCTGGGGATTCAGGTGGTGATCACGCCGTATCAGGCGCGGTTTCTGACAGCAAGGCTACCAATTCTGCGCACGCCGACTCCAATTCGCCGTTCACGACGACCGCGTCGAAGTCGCCCTGAGCGGCCAGCTCCTCGCGGGCTGTGGCGAGGCGGCGCGCCATCACGTCGGCGTTCTCGGTGCCCCGATCCCTGAGCCGCTGCTCCAGCGTCGCCCAGCTCGGCGGGGCGAGGAACACGGTGAACGCCTCCGGCATGGCCGCCTTGATGGCGCGGGCTCCGGCCAGGTCGACTTCGATCAAGACGGGTCGACGCGCGCGCGCCGCATCGACGATCGGCTCAGCAGGAGTACCCGAGCGGTGCAGCCCGCCGTGGATGTCGGCCCACTCGAGCAGCGCGCCATCGTCGATCAGCTGCTGGAACTCATCGGGAGAGACGAAGCGGTAGTCGACGCCGTCCACTTCGCCCGGCCGCGGCGCCCGCGTGGTCGCAGAGACGCTGAAATACAGGTCAGCGACGCGTTCGCGCAGGCAGCGGACGACAGTGGACTTCCCGACTGCCGAGGGACCGGACAGCACCAATACGCGCCCCGGTCCCCCGGCGTCTGTCAGGAGCCGAACTTTTCCAGCAGGGCTTTGCGCTGACGGTCGCCCAGGCCGCGCAGGCGGCGGGTAGGAGCGATCTCCAGCTCGGTCATGATTTCCTGCGCCTTGACCTTGCCGACCTTGGGCAGGGCCTCCAGCAGCGCGGAAACCTTCATCTTGCCGATGATCTCGTCGGTCTCGGCATCCTTGAGCACCTGCTTGAGGTTGGTGCCGCCGCGCTTGAGCCGATCCTTGAGTTCGGCGCGGGCCCGACGGGCGGCAGCAGCCTTCTCCAACGCCGCCGCGCGCTGCTCGTCAGTCAACTGGGGAAGGGCCACGATTCCTCCGTCTCATCACCATCGATCTCTGTCTCGGCCGGGTAATCCAGCCAGCGACGACGACCGTACCCACGCCGGCCGACGATTGCGAACCCCACCCCCTGGTTACGCGTGTAAAACGCCAGCGTGTCGCCCCGCCTTTGGCGGTCCCTGCCCGCGCTTGGGCCCCCTGCGCGCCCGTGTCAGCCCGGCCGTGCGCAGCCGGAAGTCCCAGCGCATGAACGGTTTTCGCGCATCCGGCCGCGCAGCGGCCAGGCGTCGGTGCCGGGTTGGCGCGCCCGTGTCGTGCCGATCGGAAAAAACCGCAGGCAATCCACAGTTTTTTGCACTTCGGGCGTGTCGCCTGCGGATTTTTACGCTCAACTACGCAGCGTCGTAGATTCAGCGCGCCAGGTAGGCCACCGCGTCGCGCATGTGTTCGGCGGCCGCTTGCAGCGCGGCCTTGTCCGGTCCTGCGCGCAACACCTCCCGCGAAACCGCCGGTAGCAGCTGGTTTGCGCCGCCAAGGGAGGCCAGCTCGGCCGGCCGGCCGCCCTGCGCACCGACACCGGGGACGAGGACGGGCCCGCCCAGCTCAGACAGGTCCGGAATCTGCCGCGCCGTCGCACCGACGACGACCCCGACCGAGCCCGGCTCCTCGGTGTTCCGCGCCGCCGCGGCGTCGACGATCGACTGCGCAACCGTGCGGCCGCCCGCGTCTGCGCCCTGCACGTCCGCGCCTTCCGGGTTGGAGGTGGCAGCCAGCACGAACACGCCACGTTGATGCGCCGCGGCGGTCTCCAACAGCGGCCGCAGCGCGCCGAATCCGAGATACGGCGACGCGGTGACGGCGTCGGCGGCGAGTGGGGACTCGCCAACCCAGCCAGCGGCGTAGGCGGCCATCGTCGAGCCGATGTCGCCGCGCTTGGCATCGGCGAGCACCAACACCCCGGCATCGCGAAGGGCCGCGATCGCGCGCTCTAGCACCGCGAAGCCCGCCGACCCGTACGCCTCGAAGAACGCGACTTGCGGCTTGACGACAGCGAACTCCGCGAATACGTCGACGCAGGTGTCGGTGAACCTCGCGAGCCCATACGCGTCCTCGGGCAGGCCCCACTGGCGCAGCAACTCGGGATGAGGGTCGATGCCCAGGCACAGCGGTCCGCGTCGTCGCATGGCGTCGGCCAGCCGGGCACCGAAACCCAGCCGGATGCTCTTCGCGCGAGCGCTCATCGGCCCATCTCAGCGCCCGCCGTTGTTCAGCCTGCTGTGCAGCGCCTGAAGCGACATCACGCCGATGTCGCCGCGGATGGCGGCCTCGATGCCCTGTACGGCTGCGGACGCGCCCTGCACCGTCGTCACGCACGGAATGTTCGCAGCCACTGCGGCCGAACGGATTTCGTAACCGTCGACCCGCGGACCCGAGTTGCCGTACGGCGTGTTGATCACCATGTCGACGTCGCCGGCTTTGATCGCGTCGACCGCCGAGAGCTTCGGCAGGTCGGCGCTGGGCTCCTGGAAGTGCTTGCGCACGTTTTCGCAAGGAATTCCGTTGCGCCGCAGCATTTCCGCCGTACCCTCTGTAGCCAGCACTCGGAACCCGAGGTCGGCCAGCCGCTTGACGGGGAATACCAGCGAGCGCTTGTCGCGATTGGCTACCGACACGAACACCGTGCCCCGCTTCGGCAGCGAACCGTACGCTGCGGTCTGGCTCTTGGCGAATGCGCTGCCGAAGTCGTGGTCGATGCCCATCACTTCGCCGGTGGATTTCATCTCCGGCCCCAACAGCGAGTCGACTCCCGAACCGTCGGCGCGGCGGAACCGATGGAACGGCAGCACTGCCTCCTTGACCGCGATCGGCGCGTACGGGGCCGCGTCCGCGCCGTCACCGGTTGGCGCGAGAATACCTTCGTCGCGCAGCTGGGAGATGGTGGCGCCCAACATGACTCGTGCGCACGCCTTGGCGAGCGGCACGGCGGTGGCCTTGGAGACGAACGGCACGGTACGGCTGGCCCGCGGGTTGGCTTCGAGCACATAGAGGACGTCGTCCTTCAGCGCGTACTGCACGTTGAGCAGCCCGACCACGCCGATACCGTGCGCAATCGCCTCGGTCGCGGTGCGGACCTTGTCGATGTCACTGCGGCCCAACGTCACCGGTGGTAGGGCGCACGCCGAGTCGCCGGAGTGAATGCCGGCCTCCTCGATGTGCTCCATGATGCCGCCGATGTAGACCTCGGTGCCATCGCACAGCGCGTCGACGTCGATTTCGATGGCGTCCTCGAGGAACCGGTCCACGAGCACCGGATGTTCGGGCGACAGCGCGGTGGCGCGCGTGATGTAGTCGCGCAGCGTTTCCTCGTCGTAGACGATTTCCATGCCCCGACCGCCCAACACGTAAGACGGCCGGACCAGCACCGGATAGCCGATCTCCGCGGCGATCTTGCGGGCGTGCTCGAAGCTGGTGGCCGTGCCGTACTTCGGCGCCGGCAGGCCCGCGTCGGACAGCACCTCACCGAACGCGCCGCGATCCTCGGCTGAGTTGATCGCCTTGGGACTGGTGCCGACGATCGGCACGCCCGCATCCTCCAACCGCTGCGCCAGGCCCAGCGGCGTCTGGCCGCCCAATTGGACGATCACACCCGCGACGCCGGGACCGCCTGCACCGGACTGCGATTCGGCGTGATACACCTCGAGGACGTCCTCGAATGTCAAAGGCTCGAAGTACAGCCGGTCGGCGGTGTCGTAGTCGGTGGACACGGTTTCCGGGTTGCAGTTGACCATGATCGTCTCGAAACCCGCACTACCCCATTTGCTCCTCACGTCCGCGGAGCTCAGCGTCGTTGCCGCGTGCACGCAGCTGTAGTCGAATTCGATACCTTGGCCGATCCTGTTCGGGCCGGAGCCAAGGATCAGGACCTTCGGCTTCTCGGCCTGCGGCGCGACTTCGGTCTCGGCGGCGGGGTCGAGTTCATAGCTGCTGTAGTGATAAGGCGTCCTGGCCTCGAACTCCGCGGCGC
>DATBFF010000248.1:0-2488 GCA_036558625.1 Mycobacterium sp.
GCCGAACTGGCCGTGCTCGTCGCCGACAGACGGCGATCCGGTACGGGAGTGCCGGTGTGCCTCTCCGCTGGTGCAGCGCCGCCAGAAGCGGAGCCGAACGATATGTCGCTGCGCCGGACCGACCGCAAGCTGGCGATGGCAGCGGCCGACTGAGGACAACGGTTTCCACAAACGGTCCCTTCAGTCTTTCGGCCGTCAGGGGGAGGGCGCGATCCGGTCTGTTGGCGGGGCACCGAGATCGAACGCGAAGGTATAGCCGTCGCTGCCGCGGATCATGCGGACGTTGCGCACGTCCTTCGGCTGCGGATGAGCAGCCATGAAGTCCAACCACGTGCGGGCCGCATGTGCGGCCACGCGATCGCGGAAGAGCCAGGATGTTCTGGCGAGGCGCGGTGCGCGCAGGCTGGGGCAGCGTCTCCATTGCTACGGATCGTCACATACCGCCGTTTTCGGGAGGCTCCCGCTCGGTGGCGACGATCCGCTTTTCGCGTTTCGGCGGATGCGTGTTGTCCGTGCCTTCCTCCTACTGGCCGTCCGTGCCCGCGTGGCGGACGTCGTAGCGGGCGAGCACGTTGTCGGAGTCCCGCCAGGTGCGGACTTCGGCGAGTCGAAGCGACGCGGGCGGCTTGCCCGCGAAGGCCGGGATGCCGGCGCCCAAGACGACATTGCCGATCATCAGGTGGATCTCGTCGACCAGGTCGTGCGCCAGGAGGTCGTTCCAGAGCGTCCGGCTCCCGGTGACCAGGATGTCGCCGCCGGGTTGGCGCTTGAGTTCGGCGATTTGCCGGTGCGCGTCGGCTCGCCTGATGATCCGGACGTTGGGCAGATCGCCGGTCAGCGTGTCGGAGACGACGACGGTGGGCACGGACGCGCCGGCTTTGGCGAGCGCCCGCTGCTCCTCCGTCCACCGCGGCGAATCGAGATCCCTGGCGACCTCGGGCCAGAAGCCGTTGAACAACTCGAAAGAGACGCGGCCCACGAGCGTCGTGTCGGCGGCGCGCAGCAGCTCGGCGGTATAGAGGTCGAAGACGCCCCCCATCATGGGAAACATGACCGAGGGGTCGTTGTCCGGTCCGGTGTGGAACCCGTCCAGCGAGACGACGTTGAAGACGACGATCTTTCGCACGTGGGTCCCCTTGCTTGGCGAGCCGACCCGGGCGGACACCCGGGGTCGGCTCGCCCGAAATGCCCGGAACGCCGGGGACGGGCGTCGTTCCACGAGCGCCGGTCGCGCCCGCCGTCACCGTGCGGCCGGGACGGAGCGCGCCCACCGCCGGACTGGCACGCAATGCTGTTGTCCGCCGCGTCGCCGCCCCAGGATGGACGGGACAGGGCCGATCCTACCACGCACGCCGCCGGTCGTCGTCACCAAGTCCGATACCGCCGGCGAATTATCGGTGGCGGGTGTCGAGCCCCCTGCTGAAGGCACGGGGAGCCCGTCGTGCGCCGATCCAACGGCGCGCGGGGCGGCGTGCCGGCCAAGGTTCGCCGGTATTTGGGCATTCGCCAGCGGTATCACTCTCGGTGATCCTCACACCTCGACCAGCGTCAACGCCAGCGTCGAGTCGCCCCAGCGGCCGCCGTCGCTCGGTGTGGCGAACTCCTGGGCGAGGCCAACGTGTTCGTAAAGGATGTGGTGAATGTGATAAGGCGCAACCCTGAGCACAAATTCGCCACCTTTCGGAAGCAGAATCCGCTACAGATCTGGGAAGTCGACAGGCAGCCCAACGCGCATGATGAACCGCGCAAAGGCCTGAGCAAGGTGCTCTCTATAGGGTGGGAGAAGCCGAACACGGGGTTTGCGGCGGTTAGCATATTGACTGACTAAATCAAACGGCATCGTAGATACCTGCTTAAAGTTCACAATGCGCGCGCTCCGCTCGTGTCCCGCAATCGGACAGGGAGGGATCACATGCAGGCCGGCTATTGCGCCTTGTCTGACCCGCTGACGGCCGTTCTTATTGTTCAACTCGGCAACTGTTGGCGCGAGTTCTTCCACCGAGAAATGAGGGCATACGAGAACATTTTCAACCTTACCCTGCACAAGGTCACAAGACTGAGTAAGGATGACCACATCGTATTCACGCATCGTCGCGTCAAGAGTCATCCCTTCGGGTGTCTCGTCTGGTATCGGCAGCGCCACAAGGATAGGGAATTGTTGAAGCAGGTCACCCTGCTCAAGCAATTCATCATTCACCAGGTCGTACCAAGGATAGGCATGCGCCACGGAATTGCTCGCGGAAGTCAGGTCTTACTGGTCGAGATCGCCTGAATCGACCAGGGGTCGTCCACGTTCGATCCGTCCGATTCGCAGTCTCACCGCAAACTCACGCCGCGCAGGACCGAGACCGGTCGCAGTCGAGTCGACGACATCGTTTGTGGCAGGTAATGACGAGGGATGTACCTGCTGTAACCAATCGTGCGTGGCAAGGTGCCCAACCTCAAGTGATAGCGCAGGGGTAGAATCCGAGGTGATGGAGTCAATCAT
>DATBFF010000249.1:0-3492 GCA_036558625.1 Mycobacterium sp.
GGCGTAGCGCGAGCGATCGTTGCGATTGATGACGCGGTGAGGCGTCGCCCGGAAGCGATCGTTCGAGTAGCGCGCCAGCATCGCGCCGGTGTTGACGACGAACGTGCCCGGCACCGCCGGCGGCCTGATCCAGTCGCCCTCCGCGGTGCGCACCTCGAGACCCGGAAGCTTCGACTGCGCCAGGAACGTGATGAAGTTGTTGTCGGTATGCGGCGCGAAGCCGAACTCGTTGTCCTCGGGCGACGGGTGCGGCGGGTAGTGGATCAGCCGGATCGTGCAGTTCGGCTCGGCGAAGGCCACCGAGAAATAATCGGCCGGCAGGTCGAGCGCCAGCGCGAACAGCGGCACCAGCCGCGTCGTCATCGCCTCCATCGCCCGGTAATACGCGGTCGTCGCGGCGCGGAACTCGGGCATGTCCTCGGGCCAGCGATTCAGCCCGACCAGCGGCTTGTCGTTGACGATGTCGGGGTGGTCGGGAGCGCGGTCGCGGGTGATGTAGAAGCTCTCGCTGAAATTCGGCCTGGTATTCCGGTTGACCGGCGAATGGCGCACGACCTGCCCACCGAACGGCAGGTAGCCGATGTTGTACTTGCCGACCTTGAGCGCGAGCTTCTCCGGCTCGGGGCGCGCGAAGAAGTGCTGGGCGACGGCGAACGTGTCGTCGACCAGCTGCTGCGGCACCCCGTGATTGGCGACGACGAGAAATCCGGTGTCTTCGCAGGTGCGAGCGATGGCACGCGCCAGCGGGGCGGCCGCTCCCGTCTCGCCGGCGAGATACGCACCGATATCGAGCACCGGAATGCGGCCCTGGCCCGAAAGTTCGGTCTTGGCGGCAGCGAGACTCATGTCATGTCCCCACCTTTGTAGTGCCAACGATCCCCGGTCGCATACCCGAGGCCCCCAGCTTGACCGCTTATTACTCGGCGAACATCTCCTGGAGTCGCTGGAGGACGGTCGTCACCGTGTCGGGTGTGACGCGACCAAGGCGCCGAACAAGGCGTTCAGCATCGACAGTGCGCAGCTGATCCAGCGCGACGAAGCCGGAGCGGCGCTGAAAGCGGCAGGATACCCGCTATGGATAGGCCCGCCCGCCAGTCGTCATCGGGGCGACGATCACGGTGCGCCGATCTTGGTTGAGTTCGTCCGGCGATACTACGAGGCATGGACGGGTCTTCTGGATTTCGCTGCCGAGCGTGGGATCGAGACGAACCAGGTGAACATCGCCACGGGCACGGATGACCCGGGTTACCACCACTCCCATTCCTCGCTGTCGAAGCGGGTCGCCGTCGTGTCATCGAGTATGCCGTCGTGGCCCGCTGCGGACATGGCACGCGCTGCTTCCGCCCAGCCGGTTCGGGGACGTCGAGTGGCCTGGACGATGAGCCGTCCCGGCTCGGCGTGGAGCTCGACTTCATCGGGCAACTGCGCCTGATCAAGAAGAATCTTGGGGACACGGAAGCCGCGAGAGTTGCCGATACGGACGATGCGGGTCTTGGTCGTCATGTGCCTACACTGTAGCTACGCAGCCCGACTTCCGCAAGCCGCGCCGTCGGTCGAATGTTGCGCATCAGCCGCGGCGCGGCCCTGTGCGCCGGCCGCTGGATGCACTTGTTCGACGACGACTTCGGTCTAGCGGCTCTGTCCCCAGACATCCCAGTATGTGCGAGCACGAGCAGTGATCCGCGGCCCAGGCTTGAAATCAGTGCCGGTATAGTAAGCCACACTGAGGTGAACCACCTGAGTGATGTCGTCAGGAATCCCGAGAAGGGCCGCTACCTCCTTCTCGTAATACAGATGAAGGGTCGTCCAGGCCGTGCCGAGGCCGCGGGAGCGAAGCGCCAACATCAGTGACCAGGCCGCGGGCAAGATGCTCCCATACCGGGTTGCCTGGCGAAAGGTTCCCGCGTCCTCAAACCGACTCTCCACGCACGGGATGATGTGTACGGGCACTTCACCCATGTGGTCAGCGAGATACGCGGCAGAGTCTTGAATTCCCGCTGAGCGCCGCTGGTATACCGGCGAGCCGGGGTCCCCCGCGCCCGATAGTGGCACGTGCTCCCGATAGAAGACCTTCCTGTAGATGGCGCCGATCGCTGCACGCTTCACCGGATCGGTGACAACGACGAAGTGATACCGGTTCTGATTCCCACCATTCGGAGCCTGAATGGCGATTTCGAGACACTCCTGAATCACTCCCGGCTCCACCGGCCTGCTGAGGTCAAGACGCCTGCGGACCGTCCGAGTCGTGGTCAGCAGTTGATCGACGGTCGCGCGGTCCATGTGCCTACCTCCTGCGAGCGTTGCTAAAATAATATCGTCGTCGAACTCAATCTCGGCTGAACCACACCCGAATCATCACCACCCGACTCAAATCCGAAACAGGGCGACAGCAGTGTGGAGACGGTTTCATCTACCTGCTCCGTGCGTCGCGCGCCAGATGCGCTCCGGCGTGACGGGCATGTCGAGATGTTCGACGCCGAATTCGGCGAGCGCGTCGACGACCGCGTTGACGACGGCGCCGAGCGCCGGCGTCGTGCCGCCTTCGCCGCCGCCGCGCAAGCCGAGCGGGTTCGACGTCGAGGGCATCTCGCTGAGCTCGGTCACGAACGACGGTAGTGCGTCCGCGCGGGGCAGCGCGTAGTCCATCAACGTCGCGGACGTGATCTGACCGGTCGACTCGTCGTACGCGCAGAGCTCCCACAGGGCCTGGCCGATGCCGGCGGCGATGCCGCCGTGTGCCTGACCGTGCAGGATCATCGGATTCACTGCGCGCCCGACGTCGTCCACGGTCGTGTGTCGGACGACCTCGACGACGCCGGTGTCGGGATCCACTTCCACCTCGCACACCGCACACCCGTACGGATACGACGGCGCCGGCATGACCTCGGTGCACGCCCCGGCAAGCGGTTCGCCGGCACGCACGGCGGCGGCGGCGACCTCGAACAGATCGACGGAGCGGTCGGTGCCCTTCACGCTGAACCGGCGACGCGCGAATTCGACGTCCGGCTCGGCGGCCTCGAGGAGCGATGCCGCGATGCGCCGGCCCTTCTCGACGATTTCATCGGAGGCTTTCGCCATGACGACGGCGCCAAGCCGCATCGACCGGCCGGAGGCCGTCCCGCCGCCGACCGGCATCAGATCCGTGTCGCCGGTGATGAGCTTCACGGTGTGGTGCTCCACGCCGAACCACTCCGCGATGAGCTGGGGGAAGCTCGTTTCGTGTCCCTGGCCGGTGGACTGGGTGCCGAGGACCACGTCGATGCGGCCTTCCGGCCGCACGCTGATCTCGGCGCGCTCGCGCGGATCGCCGGTGTTCAGCTCGATGTAGTGCGCGAAGCCGATGCCGCGGTGCCGTCCGCGGCGACGCGCATCAGCGCGGCGGGACTCGAATCCCTTCCAGTCCGACAGCTCGACCAGGCGATCCAGGGCGGCGGCGTAGTCGCCGCTGTCGTAGACGAGACCGACGGCGTTGCGATACGGCATCGCGCTCGA
>DATBFF010000250.1:0-5862 GCA_036558625.1 Mycobacterium sp.
CCATCAGAAAGATCAGCCCGATGAGGTTGATCCACGTCGCCGTCATCGCCTCGCCTTTGTACGTGGCCTTGACGATCGTCGGCGCGTTGACGCTGTACGTGTAGAACGCGACCGTGCCGCCCATCGTGATCAGAAAGCACAGCAGCAGCGGCTTGTAATACCGAGAAAACAGTTCCCGCAAGGACCCCGACGCCCGGTCCTCACCGGCCGCCACCGCCGCAAGGTGCTCGGATGACAACGACTCGTCCATCGTGCGCCGCAACCAGAACACCACGACGGCCGCCACACCACCGACGGCGAAGCCGATGCGCCAACCGAATTCGTGCACCTGCGCGTCGTCGAACACCGCGAGGATGACAAGCAACGTGAACTGCGCCAGCACATGCCCGCCCACCAGCGTCACGTATTGAAAGGACGAAAAGAACCCGCGTCGCTCGCGCGTCGCCGCCTCCGACATGTACGTCGCCGACGTGCCGTACTCGCCGCCGGTCGCGAACCCCTGCACCAGCCGGCACAGGATCAAGATGACCGGCGCCGCAGCACCGATTGACGCCCGTGACGGCACCACCGCCACCACCAACGAGCACAACGCCATCAACGACACGCTGAATGTCAGCGCAGCGCGCCGGCCCCGACGGTCGGCGAAGCGCCCGAAGAACCACGACCCGATCGGTCGCGTCACGAACGTCACCGCGAAGATCGCGTAGATGTAGACCGTCGAGTTCTTGTCGGCCTCGTCGAAGAACTTGTACTCGAAGTACGTCGCGAAGACGGTGTAGACGTACACGTCGTACCACTCGACGAGGTTGCCCGACGACCCCCTGATGGTGTTCCAGATCGCCCGACGGGTCTCGGCGCGGCCCGACGCCGGCGGAAAAGCGGTCGACACCGTCATATCGACGGTCACGATAGCCCCTGAACGTATTGATTACTGCCGTCACTGGACAACTTCCTGCCAACCCCGGATTAAGCCCTCCAGCCTGCCTGTTTTCCCAGGCAGCAAGGAGGACAAGAAGATGAAGAAGTACACAGTTGCCACACTCGCCGCGAGCGCTTTGGCAGCGTTGTCCATCGGTCTGGCCGCCACGGCCGCCGCTGACCCGACAGACGCCAGCGACCACGTCGGCACCACCCAAAACGACACCAGCATCTGGACCGGGTGGAACCACTACAGCCAGACACCGTATGGCACCTACCAAAACGACAACACGCGCTTCTCCGGCGCACGGCGCTGACGGCGATCACAGAAGCAAGGGGCACCCCCACCGGGTGCCCCTTCTTCATGCGCGCTCATGCGTGGCGAGAGGATACTGGCCCGATGGCTGATCGCAACGTCCTCGGCGGCCCGTTGCAGCCCTGCGGCAGCGACCCGCTCACCGGTTTCTACCGCGACGGCTGCTGCTCGACCGGGCCGGAGGACATCGGCCTGCACACCATCTGTGCGGTCGTGACGGCGGAGTTCCTGGCGCACCAGCGTTCGATCGGCAACGACCTGTCCACGCCGATGCCGCAATTCCGGTTTCCCGGCCTGGTGCCCGGTGACCGCTGGTGCGTTACCGCGGCCAACTGGCTGCGCGCCTACCACGACGGCGTCGCTGCCCCGGTCGTGCTGGCTTGCACCCACGAACGCACCCTCGACATCGTGCCGCTGGATGCGCTGCAGGAGAACGCCGTCGATGTGCCCGACGACCTCGGCGAGCTCTAGCGAAGCGCGGCGTGTTTGCTGCAGACCCATTGAGACACGCGGCATTTCAAGATCGGAATGCTGATGCCCCGATCGGCTGAATTAGTTCCTGCAGCGGACTAAAGTCATGAGCGCTACGCGCTCGAGCAAGGTGGCTCCATGTGGCTGAGGACTCGGATCCTAGGGGTCGGTCGGCGCTGCTTTGCAATCAATTGCGCTGTACACAGCGTTGCGGCCAGCAACACCTCTTGTTCCGTGCATCTCGCTCAAGCCTTGTCAGAGAGAGGAATTCAGTGACGTGAAGAACTACGACGTTCAACCAGGAGACACCCTCTTCGCGATCGCCGAGCGCGAATACGGCGACAGCAGCCTGTATCCGGTGATCGCGCTACAGAACCAGCTCGCCAATCCCAACATCATCGACGTGGGACAGCAGCTGCTGATCCCGTACATCACCTACCGGCATTTGGTGACCACCGACGATTCCACCGCAGCACGAAAAGAGATCACGCAGCACTACTACGGCACCGACGACACCAACGTGCAGTTGATCTGGGAGATCGTCAACGGCGTTGCGCAGCGTGAAATTCAGCGTGGTTCATGGCTGCACATACCCGATCTTGCGAATGTCGGACACCACACGGTCGTCGCCGACGAGACGCTGGAAGGGCTCGCCGCCCGTTGGTACGGGGACGATCACCTCGCGGAAATCATTGCACTGGCAAACAACCTGCCGCCCAACAGCACTCTGAACGACGGTCAGGTGCTCATTCAGCCGGGACTGAACCGTCGCGTGCATGCTGCGGGCGATACGTTGCAGTCCCTGTGCCGCGAGCAATATGGCGACGCGGACGTCGACATCAGAGTTGCCGTCACTGCCGCGGCGAACCACATCGCCGATCCGGGCTCGCTGTTCTCGAACCAGGTGGTCTATTTCCCGTCGTAGCACGCGGCCACTGCAGCGCAGGAGGAATCATGGCTCATTTTCCGAAGATCGCTGTTCGCAGCCCGCAGTCGTTCGACATCGTCGGGGACACCTTCAGCTTGTGCGGGTTGGGCCAGGCCAACGAGGGTGTCATCGGCAAGGCGGTGCTGACCGACAGCAACGGCACCGTGCTCGCGCAGGTGGCCCCGATGTCGGTGCCCGGCAGCGGCTTCTTGTTCACGCTGTTCGACTTTCCCGTGGCCGTCGGCGCACCGGCAACGCCCGAGGGACAGCTGACAGTCGAGGCCGACAATCCGAGCGGTCTGCCGCAGAACGACTTTCGCGTCACGGTGCCGCTGACGTTCGGGCGTGCGCTTCTCGGCGCAGGGTATGCCGGGTTTCAGGCGCACCTCGTCGTCGGGGGTGACACGCTTTTCGGGATCGCGCAGAACGCATACGGCGACGGCGATTTGTGGCCGCGGCTGTTCACCGCCAATCGCGACACGATCAGCGACCCCGACCTGATCCGCATCGGTGAGAAATTGCGGGTTCCGTTCGCCGGGCCGTAGCCGACGCGCCCGTCCCAAACCGACCTCTCGCAGCGAAATCGCGAGGAGGAATTCCCTGCAAAGCATCGATCTCGGCGGACTCGGTGGGCATTCGGTCAAGTTTTCGGCGAGCCACTGACGCGGACAGGCGCAGACCCGAGAGATATTTGGAAGGTGCGTGTTGACGGCCGAGACATCACCGTCTCGGGCGAGCTGCTGCAACCGCTGACCAGGCGCACCAACGACATCCTGCGGCTGGCGCTGGCGGCGGTGTTCCTCGCGATCGTCATCGCCGGGTCGCTGATCACCCGCAACAAGTGGGACGCCCTGGAGAAATCCGTCTCGAGGATCATCGGCGTTCTGCCGCCCGCCCAGTCGAACCTGGTCTACATCGTCTACGGCGTCGCGATCCTGGCGCTGCCGTTCGTGATCCTGGTCAGCCTCATCTTCGGCCGGCACTGGAAGCTGCTCGGCGCGTACGTAGCCGCCGGCTTCATCGCCGTCCTCGCCCTGTCGATCAGCGGTAACGGTATCGCCGCGCCGCAATGGCACTTCGACCTGTCAGACCGGCTGGACACGGTGCTGTCGCAGTTTCTCGACGACCCCCGTTGGATCGCCCTGCTCGCCGCCGTGCTGACGGTGTCCGGCCCGTGGCTGCCCGCGCGGTGGCGGCGCTGGTGGTGGACGCTGCTGCTGGCTTTCGTGCCGATCCACCTGTTCGTCAGCGCCGTGGTGCCGGCCCGCTCCCTGCTGGGCCTCGCGGTCGGCTGGTTCGTCGGCGCGCTGGTGGTCCTCGTCGTCGGGACCCCCGCCTTGGAGGTTCCGCTCGACGACGCCGTTCGCGCCATGGCCCGCCGCAGATTCCTCGTCACCGCGTTCACGGTGGTCCGGCCCGCCGGGCACGGACCCCTCGAATTGAGTGCCACCTCAGCCGGACCGAACTCGACCGCAGTCGTCGAACTCTACGGTCCCAACCAGCGCAGTCGGGGCACCCTGCGCCAGCTGTGGCAGAAGCTGCGGCTGCGCGGCAGCGAAACCGCGCCCCTGCAGACCTCCATGCGACGCACCGCCGAGCATCGCGCGCTGATGGCGATCGCCGTCGGCGATCTCGGCATCGGCAACTGCTCGCCCATCGCGGTCGCCGAACTCGAACGCGGGTGGACGCTGTACGCGCACGCCCCCGCCCAGGGGGCCCCGCTCAAGGAGCAGGCACACACCATACCCGTTGCGCGCATATGGGATTCGCTGCGCATACTCAACGAGCACCAGATCGCCCACGGCGATTTGCGCGCCTCCGAAATCACCGTCGACGACGACACCGTGCGCTTCGGCGGGTTCGGCAACGCCGAGTACGGCGCCACCGACGCTCAGCTGCAATCCGACATCGCCCACCTTCTGGTAACGACCACCGACGTCTACGACGCCGAGTCCGCGGTGTCCGCCGCGATCACCGCCGTGGGCGCCCCGGCGGTGCTGCGCGCGTCGCGCAGACTCACCAAAACCGCTGTGCCGCGGCGCATCCGCGACTCGGTCAGTGATGCGGGCAAGGTTATCTCCGCCGCTCGCGACGAAGTCAAGCGCCAAACCGGTGCCGTCCAGATCAAGGCGGAAACCATCACGCGGTTCACCCGGACCCAGGTGATCCAACTCGTACTCTTGGTCGCGCTGGTGTACGTCGCGTATCCGTTCATCAGCACCGTGCCGACGTTCTTCTCCGCACTGAGGACCGCCGACTGGTGGTGGGCGCTGCTCGGGCTGACGGTGTCGGCACTCACCTACGTCGGCGCGGCGGCCGCGCTGTGGGCGTGCGCCGACGGCAAGGTGAGCTTTAAAAACCTGGCAATCATGCAGGTGGCCAACACCTTTGCGGCCACCACCACCCCCGCCGGCGTGGGCGGCCTGGCCCTGTCCACCCGGTTCCTGCAGAAAGGCGGCCTGGGTGCCGTGCGCGCCACCGCGGCCGTGGCACTGCAGCAGTCGGTGCAGGTGATCGTCCACCTCGCGCTGCTGCTCGTGTTCACCGCCGCCGCCGGCGCATCGGCGGATCTGTCCCACTTCGTCCCGTCGGCCACCATCCTGTATCTGATCGCGGGCCTGGCATTGGGCATCGTCGGCGCCTTTCTGCTCGTGCCGCGACTGCGGCGCTGGCTCGGGGCGGCGCTGAGGCCCCGGCTCAAAGAGGTCGGCGCAGACCTCGTCGCGCTTGCCCGCGAGCCCAGACGGCTCGCGATAATCGTATTAGGCAGTGCCGCAACGACTCTGGGTGCAGCGCTGGCGTTGTGGGCCAGCGTCGAGGCGTTCGGTGGCGGCACCACGTTCGTCACCGTCACCGTCGTCACCATGATCGGTGGCACCCTCGCGTCGGCGGCGCCCACCCCCGGCGGCGTCGGCGCCGTCGAAGCTGCGCTGATCGGCGGCCTGGCCGCGTTCGGGGTGACCGCGGCCGTCGGCGTACCGTCGGTGCTGCTGTACCGGGTGCTGACTTGCTGGCTGCCGGTGTTCGCCGGATGGCCGATAATGCGGTGGCTGACCAAGAAAGAGATGATCTGAGCGAAAGGTGCCGAGACAGTGAAGATTGCCGTGATCGGAGCCAGCGGTCTGATCGGCACGAAGGTGATGGAGATCCTCGCCGCCGAAGGGCATCAGGCCGTGCCGGCGTCACGCGAGTCGGGAGTGGATGTCCTCACCGGCGACGGCCTCGATGA
>DATBFF010000251.1:0-2390 GCA_036558625.1 Mycobacterium sp.
CGGCATCCACGCGGGAAGGCTAGCCGATAATTGCGGACCGTGTGTTCTCTCTAGACGAGAATGCCATTTCCGTCTAGGGTCAATCGCGTGTCGACACAGCAGAAGGCGCTCGCGCCCGAGATCTCTACCTGGCCCGACGAGAACCCGCAGCTGATCGGGAGTCGCTGCGGCGCGTGTGGGGCCACGACGTTTCCCGTCCAGCAGCGCTGCCCCAGGTGCAGCGCCGGCGACATGTCCGAGGTGAAACTCCCCCGCCGCGGCACTCTGGTGGCGTGGACGACGCAAGGCTTCCCGCCTGGTGCGCCCTACAAAGGGCCGGCGGGCAAGGATTTCGTCCCGTTCGGCGTCGGCCTCGTGCAGCTCGAAGACGTGATCCGGGTCGAGGGCAGGCTGACCGAGAACGATCCCAAGAAGCTGCAGTTCGGCATGGATGTCGAGCTGACCATGGTGCCCTTCACCACCGACGAGGAAGGCAACGAGCTCGTGACGTTCGCCTTTCAACCGGTCTAGAGAGGAAAGACGATGAGCAACGACGTCGCCATCATCGGCGTGGGACTCCATCCGTTCGGCCGGTTCGACAAGACCGCGATGGAGATGGGCGCCGACGCCATCCAGGCCGCATTGACCGATGCCGGTGTGGATTGGAAGGACATCCAGTTCGGCTTCGGCGGCAGCCACGAAGTCTCCAACCCGGACGCCGTGACCCGGCTGGTCGGCCTGACCGGCATCACGTTCACCAACGTCTTCAACGCCTGCGCGACGGCGGCGTCGGCCATCCAGCAGACCGCCGACACCATCCGGCTGGGCAAGTACGACATCGGCATCGCCATCGGCCTGGACAAGCATCCCCGCGGAGCGTTCACCGACGACCCGGCCAAATTGGCGCTCCCCCAGTGGTACGCGGAAAACGGCCAGTTCGTCACCACGAAGTTCTTCGGCATGAAGGCCAACCACTACCTCAACAAGCACGGCATCTCGCAGGAGACGCTGGCCAAGGTCGCTGCCAAGAACTTCCGCAACGGCGCGCTGAACCCGAACGCGTTCCGGCGCAAGCCGATTCCCGAGGAAGATATCCTCAACTCGACGATGCTGAACTATCCGCTGACGCAGTACATGTTCTGCGCACCCGACGAGGGCGCTGCCGCGGTCGTCATGTGCCGCGCCGACATCGCACACCGCTACACCAGTAAGCCGGTGTACCTGCGCGCGGTCGAGGTGCGCACCCGCACGTATGGCGCCTACGAGGTGAACACGACGTTCGCCCCCGTCGACGAAGTTCCAGCACCCACCGTCTACGCCGCACGAGCCGCATTCGAGAAGGCGGCAATTGCGCCTGCCGATGTCGACGTCATCCAGCTGCAGGACACCGACGCGGGCGCCGAGATCATTCACATGGCCGAGTGCGGGTTCTGCGAGCATGGCGAACAGGAGAAGCTGCTGGCCGACGGGGCCACCGAGATCCACGGTGCGATGCCGGTCAACACCGACGGCGGCCTGATCGCCAACGGCGAACCGATCGGCGCCTCCGGTCTACGCCAAATCCACGAGCTGGTAAGGCAATTGCGCGGCGAGGCGGGCGACCGGCAGGTCGCCGGTGAACCGCGCGTCGGGTTCGCTCAGCTCTACGGCGCGCCGGGCACCGCGGCGGCGACCATCGTCACGACGTAGCGCCCGGCCATCGATAGGCGCCGAACACGGGCGCTGTGACGACACCGGGCGGCGCGTCCAGCACATACGGGATGGCGCGCACCGCCGTCATCGCCACCGCGAGCTGACCACCCGCGACACCGGGTAGATCCGTCAGTTCGTTGCCGATCGTCAGCTCGACACGCAGCGGCGGAGCACCGTCGACGATCACCCTGACGAGGAATTCACCGTCGAGGTCGACGTCCCAGCCGGGGATGTCGTCGGCCGCGGTCCAGTACTCCTCGGCGGCCAGCACGGCCGCATCGCCGCGGTAGGCTCTCCACGAAAGGATCTGTCCGACAACAGAACCGGCAGGCAGCAATCCGCAGGCCACCGAGACATCGTGTGGCAGCGTCGCGGTCTTGACCTCCCGCCGGATCTCGTCGAACCGCAGGCCAAGGACGTCTGCGGTGGCCGCGAGGGACTGCTCGTACTGCGACGAGATCGCGCGGAACATCGCGGACTCTGCCGTGATCTCCTCGGGGCGCTTGCCCATGCCCATCAGGTCGACGAGCATCTCGCGCGCCGTTACCGCACGGCAGTCGACGAACTCCTGCACGGTGATCGTGTCCACCCGCTGCGACAGCGCGGTGACCGACGTCGCGAGTCGCTCGAACATGAAGCCGGGATGCTCCCCCGCCGCATGAAACCGCGTTCCACCCTCACCGCATGCGCGCTGGATGCGGTCGTCGGCATTGGCTCCG
>DATBFF010000252.1:0-22093 GCA_036558625.1 Mycobacterium sp.
TGGTCATCCACGGAACAGTCCGCACCGTCGACGACGCGTGCCCGACGGCCGAGGCGCTGGGTGCAGATGGGGCCAAATGAGGCTGCGGAGCCGTGATGCCTGACCTCGCCGACATACTTGACCGTATTCACGTGGTCGCGCTGCCGATGCGAGTTCGCTTCCGCGGCATCACGGTTCGCGAAGTCGCACTGATCGACGGCCCCGCCGGCTGGGGTGAGTTCGGCGCGTTCGTCGAGTACGAACCTGCCGAAGCCGCGCACTGGCTGGCGTCCGCGGTCGAATCCGCGTACCAGACACCTCCGGCCGCCAAGCGCGACCGCATACCGATCAACGCCACGGTGCCCGCCGTCGCACCGGACCAGGTGCCCGAACTGCTGAGCCGGTTCCCGGGCGCGCAGACCGCGAAGGTCAAGGTCGCCGAGCCGGGGCAGAGCCTTGTTGACGACGTCGCTCGCGTCGATGCCGTCCGTGTATTGGTCCCCACCGTGCGAGTGGACGCCAACGGCGGGTGGACCGTCGACGAAGCCGTCGAGGCGGCCACTGCGCTCGGCCCGCTGGAGTACATCGAGCAACCCTGCAAGACCGTCGACGAGCTCGCCGAAGTAAGGCGCCGCGTCGACGTTCCGATCGCCGCCGACGAGAGCATCCGCAAGGCCGACGATCCGTTGCGCGTCGTGCGTGCCGGCGCGGCCGACGTTGCTGTGCTGAAGGTCGCGCCGCTCGGCGGCACCTCGGCGGTGCTGGAGGTCGCCGCCCAGATCCACATCCCGGTGGTGATCTCCAGCGCGCTGGACTCCGCGATCGGGATCGGCATCGGGTTACAGGCCGCAGCCGCACTGCCCACGCTGAACCACGCGTGCGGGCTGGCCACCGGCCGGCTTTTTGAAGAGGACGTCGTTGAAGAAGTGCCCCCCCAAGACGGCTACCTGCCGGCCGGCCCCGTCGTCCCGGACCCCGCCCGCCTGGCAGCCCTGAGCGCCTCGCCCAAGCGCCGCGATTGGTGGATCCGGCGCATCATCGACTGCTATCACCTGATGCATTGATGGGGCCGATAGATTCGTGGGCATGAAGCCTCTAGCTCTCTACGCGGTAGGTCGACTGGTGTTCGGTATCGCGGCGCTGGCCGCGCCGGCGCCCTCGGGTCGGTTACTCGCCGGCGATGATGCCGCGGAGCCCGAAGCGCAGGCGTTCCTGCGGGGAATGGGCGGTCGGGAAATCGGGCTGGGACTCGGGATCCTCGGCGCTCTGCGGGCCGGGCGATCAGTGCGGCCGTGGCTGGTAGCCGGTGTGGTCGCCGACGCCAGCGATCTGATCGGAATCGCCGGCGCGTGGCGAACGATGCCGCCCGACAAACGCGTCCTCGGCGTCAGCACGGCCGGCGCCGCAGCGGCCATGGGTGCCGCGCTGCTCGCGATGTCCTGATTCGTGGGATACATGGCGTAGACGACATACCCGGTTGTGCACGAGACTTAGCGTGTGGCCCGCCAGGTCGTCATCCTCGGCTTCCCGGGCGTCCAGGCGCTGGACGTCGTCGGACCCTTCGACGTGTTCACCAGCGCGTCGCTGCTGGTCGGTGACGCGTACAACGTGACGCTGGCGTCTGTCGAGCGCGCCGTCACCTCCGGCACCGGGCTGGGGTTCGTCACGTCCCCGCTGCCAGACCCGCGCGAGCCGGTCGACACCGTGCTGTTGCCCGGCGGCATCGGCGTCGACGACGCGCGCAAGAGCCCCGAGGTGATGTCCTGGCTGAAGGCGGTCACGCCCAACGCGCGCCGCGTCGTGAGCGTCTGCACCGGCGCGTTCCTTGCGGCCGAGGCCGGCCTGCTCGACGGTTGCAGAGCCACCACCCACTGGGCGTTCGCGCGCCGCCTCCAAGAAGAGTTCCCGAACGTCGACGTCGACCCCGAGCCGATCTTCGTGCGCAGCTCCGAAAAGGTCTGGACCGCAGCCGGAGTCGCGGCGGGCATCGACCTCGCGCTGTCGCTCGTCGAAGACGACCACGGCACCGATACAGCTCAGACGGTGGCTCGGCTGATGGTGCTCTACCTCCGAAGGCCCGGCGGCCAAACGCAATTCGCGGCCCCGGTGTGGATGCCGCGGGCACGCCGCACACCGATCCGCGACGTGCAGGAGGTCATCGAAGCCGAGCCGGGGGCCGCGCACAGCGTCACCGCGCTGGCCCGGCGAGCGAAGATGAGCGCACGCCATTTCACCCGTGTGTTCACCGACGAGGTCGGCGAGGCGCCTGGCGCCTACGTCGAACGCATTCGCACCGAAGCCGCCCGCAGGCAACTCGAGGAGACCGACGACACCGTGGTCGCCATCGCCGGCCGATGCGGCTTTGGCACCGCAGAAACCATGCGCCGCAACTTCATTCGCCGCATCGGTGTCTCTCCGGATCAGTACCGCAAGACCTTCGCCTGAAAGGAAACAACATGCAGATCGCGATCGTGCTCTACCCCGGCTTCACCGCGCTGGATTTCATCGGGCCGTACGAGGTGCTGCGGTGGCTGCCGAACGCCGAGGTGCGTCTCGTCTGGCACGAGCCCGGACCGATCACCGCCGACTCCGGCGTGCTCGTCGTCGGCGCCACCCACTCGTTCGACGAAACACCTTCTCCTGACGTCATTGTGGTGCCCGGCGGATTCACCACGATGGAACACGCCCGTGACGAGAAGGTGCTCGACTGGCTGCGCCAAGCACACGAGACCGCGACGTGGACGACGTCGGTGTGCTCCGGAGCGATCATCCTCGCCGCCGCCGGCCTGCTGAAAGGCAAGCGGGCAACCTCTCACTGGGCGGCACTGTCTGCATTGAAGGCCTTGGGCGTCACGCCCGTCGGCGACGAGAGGATCGTGACGGCGGACGATACCGCCGAAAACAAGGTCGTCACCTGTGCGGGCGTCTCGGCCGGCATCGACCTCGCGCTGTGGCTGGCCGGCCGGATCGCCGGCGAGGGCCGCGCCAAGGTCATTCAGCTGTCGATGGAATACGACCCGCAGCCGCCATTCGACTCCGGCCACATGTCCAAGGCGTCGGCGGGTACCAAGGCCGCGGCCACAGCGCTGATGGCCAAGGACATGGCCACGCCGACGCAGGTGAAGGCGATGACGTCGCTGGTGTGGGAGCACGCACTCGACGCCGCCCGGTCGCGGCGCCGACGCAGGCTTGTACCCTCTCGCAGGTGACCAGCCTGGCCTACGAGCAACGCGGCACCGGCGATCCCGTGCTGTTCATCGCCGGTCACGGCGGCGCGGGCCGCACTTGGCACCTGCATCAGGTACCGGCGTTCGTGGCCGCCGGTTACCGGGCGATCACGTTCGACAACCGCGGCATCGGCGCGACCGAGAACGACGCCGGCTTCACCACGCAGACCATGGTGTCGGACACCGCGACCCTGATCGAGGAACTCGGCATCGCGCCGTGCCGCGTCGTCGCCATGTCGATGGGCGCGTTCGTCGCTCAGGAGTTGATGCTGGCCCGTCCCGAACTGGTCCACCAGGCGGCGCTGCTGGCTACTCGCGGCCGACATGACCGCACCCGCACGCTGTTTCACTCCGCGCAACACGACCTTCTGTCCGCCGGCGTCACCCTGCCGGCGAGTTACGACGCGAAAATGCGTCTGCTGGAGGGTTTTTCACCAAAGACCCTCAACAACGACCGGGCCGTCGGGGAGTGGATCGACATGTTCATGATCTGGCCCACCAAGATCACGCCCGGATTCCGCGCACAACTCGACATCGCACCGCGCGAGAGCCGGCTGCCCGCCTACCGGACCGTCACCACGGACACGCTGGTGATCGGGTTCGCCGACGACGTGGTGCTGCCGGCGTATCTGGGTAAGGAAGTCGCGGACGCGCTGCCGAACGGACGCTATCTGCAGATCAACGACGCCGGGCACCTCGGCATCCTCGAGCGGCCCGAGCTCGTCAACGCCGCGATTCTGCAGTTCTTCGCCGATGGCCGCATGTGACACGCTGTAAGTCGTGACCCTCTTGCTCTTCGCGTGCGCGGTGTGAACCCGTCAACCGCGCAGGCCTGCGTCGTCGTCGACGAACTGATTCGCGGCGGCGTCCGCGACGTCGTGCTGTGCCCGGGATCGCGCAACGCGCCGCTGGCGTTCGCGCTGCGTGACGCCGACGCCGCCGGCCGGGTGCGGCTGCACGTTCGCATCGACGAGCGCACCGCCGGGTATCTGGCCATCGGCATGGCCGTCGCCGGGCAGGCGCCGGTGCCGATCGTCATGACGTCGGGCACCGCGGTCGCCAACCTCGGGCCTGCCGTGGCCGAGGCCAACTACGCGCGGGTGCCGCTGATCGTGCTTTCGGCGAACCGGCCCTATGAGCTGCTGGGCACCGGGGCCAACCAGACGATGGAGCAGCTCGGCTACTTCGACACCCAGGTGCGTGCGTCGATCTCGTTGGGGCTGGCCGAAGAGGGCACCGAAAAAATGGCCGACCAGAACGCACGCTGGCGCTCGGCGGTGTGCCGGGTGCTGGCGGCGGCGACGGGCGCGCGGTCGGCCAACGCGGGGCCGGTGCAGTTCGACATCCCGCTGCGCGAGCCGCTGGTGCCCGACGCCGATGCCGACCTCGCCGCTGCGCCGGCCGGGCGGCCCGCCGGGAGGCCGTGGACCTACACCCCGCCGGTCAGCTTCGACCAGCCCCTCGATGTCGACCTGTCCCGCGACACCGTGGTGATCGCCGGCCACGGCGCCGGCGTGCACCCGAACCTCGCCGCGCTGCCGACGGTCGCCGAGCCGACAGCGCCTCACGCCGCGAACCCGCTGCACCCGTTGGCGCTGCCGCTGCTGCATCCGAAGCAGGTCATCATGCTCGGCCGTCCCACGCTGCACCGCACGGTGTCTTCGCTGCTGGCCGACCCCGCGGTGCCGGTCTACGCGCTGACCACCGGGCCGCGCTGGCCCGACGTGTCGGGCAATTCGCAGGCGACCGGCACGCGCGCGGTCACCTCAGGTGTGCCCGGCGAGGGGTGGCTGCGCCGATGCGCGGAGGTGAACCGGCGCGCGGTGGCGGCGGTGCGCACACAGCTTGCGGCGCATCCGCTGACGACGGGGTTGCATGTCGCGGCCGCGGTGGCCGACGCGCTGCGCCCGGGCGATCAGCTGGTGCTGGGCGCGTCGAACCCGGTGCGCGATGCGGCATTGGTCAGCCTGAACTCCGAAGGTGTGAGCGTGCGGTCCAACCGCGGGGTGGCGGGCATCGACGGAACCGTGTCGACGGCCATCGGCGCGGCATTGGTGCACGACGGCCGGACGGTCGCGCTGATCGGGGACCTCACTTTCGTCCACGACGCGTCCGGATTGTTGGTCGGCCCGACGGAGCCGACGCCGCAGCAGCTGACGATCGTCGTGTCCAACGACAACGGCGGCGGCATCTTCGAACTGCTCGAACAGGGCGATCCGCGGTTCGCCGACGTGTCGTCGCGCATCTTCGGCACGCCGCACGACATCGACGTCGGCGCCTTGTGCCGCGCCTACCACATCGAGTCGCAGCAGCTGGAAGTCGACTCGCTCGTCGACGCCGTCAACACTCCGTTCAGCGGGACGCGGGTGCTCGAGGTCAAAGCCGACCGGTCGACGCTGCGCCAGTTGCACGCGTCGATCAAGGCGGCAATATGATCGTGTCGCGAAAAATCATGCGGCGCATCAAGATTGGCATTGTTATCGCGGCGGCCCTGGTGACGCTGCAGTCGGTGTTGCTGGTCGCCGGCGCATGGCGCGACGACCGCCAGATCGAGCGCCATCTGGGCGTGGCGCAGGCCGAGGTGCTCAGCGCCGGGCCGCGGCGTTCGACGATCGAGTTCGTCACGCCCGACCGGGTGACGTACCGGCCCGAACTCGGCGTGCTGTACCCGTCAGAGCTGTCCGAAGGCATGCGAATCTATGTGGAGTACGACAAAAACGACCCGAACCTCGTTCGGGTGCAACACCGCAACGCGTCGCTGGCGATCATCCCGGCGGGCTCGATCGCCGTGGTGGGCTGGCTGGTGGCCGGGGCGCTGCTACTGGCGGTGACGCTCGTCGAACGCCGCTATTTCGCGAAACCGCATTCCCGGTCGTGAATTTGGCGCGATCACAGCCGTGAGGTCGGGCTGGATGGAGTTTCGAGCGGGGGTTTGGTCAGTCAGTGCCGGCGCCGACACTGGTGAGCCGACGGCACAGGTCCCGTATCTTCGGGTCGCCGTTGATTGCCGGAATGCGACTGCGCAGCCGGTCGAACGCGGGGTCGGTGAACAGCGCGACGACGTCGGTGTTGCGGGAGAGGTCGATATTCGATTGCCGTACCCACGTCAGAAGGTCGGACAGCACCGGCGCGATCCCGTCGAGATCACCCTGCGCCCACCGCTCCCGGTACTTGCGCGCCGCGCCTTGCCACTGGATGCGCGCAGCCTCACTGTGATTGACGAGTAGACGCTGCAGGCTTGCGATCGCGATGGTGAGTTTGCTCCGCAATCTCTCGGCGGATTCTGGATCGTCCCAGACGTTTACCATTTGCCCCCTCGCCGGCATACCGCATACGACGCTACCTGAGGATCTTGTGATCTAGGTAACATTTCCATAAGCATTCGCCGAACGGGGCCTGTCTCACAGGTTCATAACGGGTCTGCACCGTCTGCGTGACCGCTATCGACCAACAGCCAGAATGGCCATTAACTTAACCGGCTGTCAGCTCTCCGCAACGAGGCGGTGTCGATATGTCCGGTCGCGTCCAGCAGCGCGATGTTTCTCGCCGAAAATTCTTGGCGCAGACGGCGACAGCCACGGCTGCAGCAGCCGCCGCGACACTACCGTCGTGGCCTGGTATCGCAACGGCTGCGCCGCCCGCCGCGCATAGGGTCGCCGTCTTCGGCGCCGGGGTAGCCGGCTTGACGGCGGCGCATGAACTCGCCGAGCGTGGCTACACCGTGGACGTGTACGAGCGGAAGGCGTTGGGCGGCAAGGCCCGGTCCATTCCGGTGCCGAATTCCGGTGTCAACCCGCTACCCGCCGAGCACGGGTTCCGCTTCTTTCCGGGGTTCTATCGCAACGTCACCGAAACCATGCGGCGCATCCCCTTTCCCGGCAACTCACGGGGCGCGTGGGAGAACCTCACGCGCGCAACGGCTTACCTGCACTCGGGGCTGAATCGCGCGGATTTGACGATCCCGCTGCCGTTTCCGCTCCCGACGCTCCCCAACCCGATAACACCGAAGGCCTTCATCCAGTCGGTCACCGCGGTGTTTCAGACGTTGTTCCGGTTGCCGTTGTGGGAGGCGGCCTACGCGGCTCAAAAGCTGGCGGTCTACGTCACCAGCTGTGACGAACGCAAGCTCGGTCAGTGGGAGCATATGACGTGGGAGAACTACATCGGGGCCGACAAGAGGTCGGCCGAGTACAACCGCTACCTCGGCGACGGCATCATCCGTAACCTTGCCGCGTCGAAATCCCGTGACGCGAGCGCACACTCGATCGGCCTCGTCGGGGAAGCATCTGTCTGGTCGATCCTGATGCTCGGCAACGACATCGGCGGCAAGGGCTTCGACCGGGTCCTCAACGGGCCCACCAGCTCGCAGTGGCTGGATCCGTGGGTGGCGCACCTGCGGTCAATGGGCGTGAATTTCCATGTCGGCCAGGCGCTCAGCCGGCTCACCGCCAGCGGACAGCACATCATGTCAGCCCAAGTCACCGGCCCCGCCGGTTTGCCGCACCCCGTCTTCGCCGACTGGTACGTCTCGGCGATACCGTGCGAGAAGCTGGCTGCCGTGCTGACTTCCGATGTGCTGCAAGCCGACCCCTCTCTGGCGAGTATCGCGCAACTTCGCGCCGAGTGGATGAACGGTCTGATGTTCTACCTCAGGGAGCGGGTCGACGTCACCAAGGGCCACGTCAACTACGTCGACTCGAAGTGGGCCATCACGTCGATCAGTCAAGAGCAGTTCTGGAAGCGCAGTCTCACCTCGTATGGCGACGGCACGGTGAAAGACTGTCTCTCCGCGATCATTTCGGACTGGAACACGCCCGGCAACTTCAACAACCGAAGAGCCAAAGACTGCACGCCGGAGGAGGTCGCGCGGGAGGCGTGGACGGAGATCAAGGCGCACCTCAACGACGGCCGCACGGAGCTCACCGACGAGATGCTGCATTCGTGGTTTCTGGATCCGGCGATCATCGACTCCGGGACGGCGGCCGTCCGCAACGACGAGCCGCTGTTCATCCAGGACCCCGGATCGTGGGATCGTCGGCCCGAAGCGGTCACCGGCATCGACAATTTGTTCTTGGCCGGCGAATGGATCAAGACCGACCAGAACGTCACGACCATGGAGGGCGCAAATGAAGGCGGGCGCTATGCCGCCAACGGTGTGTTGCTTGCGTCCGGCTACACGGGGTCCAAAGTCAACATCGTGGAATTGTTCCGGGCGCCGTGGTGGGAACCCTTCAAGAAGGTCGACCTGAATCGCTACCAAAGAGGGCTGCCCAACGCGCTCGACGTCCTCGACACCCGCTGGCCGTGAGGCCGCACATCGGCCCTTGATAGCTTCGGCGTCGTGAGCCGAGCGTCGCTAGACAAGGATCCGCACGAGGTCGCGTCGATGTTCGACGCCGTCGCGCGCCGCTACGACATCACCAATACTGTTCTGTCCCTGGGCCAGGACCGGTTTTGGCGCCGGGAGACACGCAAGGCGCTCGCGATCGTTGCGGACGACGACGTGCTGGACTTGGCCGCTGGAACCGCGGTGTCCACGGCCGAGCTGGCGCGGTCTGGCGCGTGGTGTGTGGCGGCGGACTTCTCGGTCGGCATGCTGTCGGCGGGCAGCGCTCGCGAGGTGCCGAAGGTGGCCGCGGACGCGACGCGGTTGCCGTTCGCCGATGACACGTTCGACGCGGTGACGATCAGCTTCGGCCTGCGCAACGTCGTCGACCACGAGGCGGGGCTGCGGGAGATGGCGAGGGTGACGAAGCCGGGCGGGCGGTTGGTGGTATGCGAGTTCTCGACGCCGACGAACCGGCTGTTCGGCACTGCCTACAAGGAGTACCTGATGCGGGCGCTGCCGCGGGCGGCGCGCGCGGTGGCGTCGAACCCTGACGCGTACGTGTATCTGGCGGAGTCGATCCGGGCGTGGCCGGACCAGGCGGAGTTGGCTCGCCAGATCGGCCGTGCAGGGTGGTCGGGTGTGCGGTGGCGCAACCTGACGGGCGGGATCGTCGCGCTGCACGCCGCCACCCGCGGCTAGGGCCCCGGTCACTCGGCCGGAAGCGGCGGCGAGGCGTGCACGGCGGCGCGGATCTGTTCTTCGGCCCCGCTGCTGGCGGCGAACACCATCCGGTCGCCGGCCTGCAAAACGTCGTCGGGCCGCGGGACCACCACCTGGCCGCCGCGAAGGACGACCATCAACGCGGTGTTCTCGGGCAGCGCCAGGTCGCGCACCGTGCGGCCGACGAGCGGGTTGTCCGCGGGAAGCGTCAGCTGCTCCACCTTGTGACCGTGCCGCAGCTCCATCAGCCGCACCAGGTGCCCGACGTCGATGGTGCCTTCGGTTGCCGCGACGATGGCCCGCGGTGTCGACACCGCGACGTCGATGCCCCACGCCTCGGTGAACAACCGCTCGTTGCGCATCTCGTTGACCCGGGCCACCACCCGCGACACAGCGAACTCGGACTTCGCCAGCAGCGCGGCCGCGAGGTTGACCTTGTCGTCGCCGGTGGCCGCGATGACGATGTCGCATGTCTCCATTCCGCATTCGACAAGCGACGCCAATTCGCACGCGTCGGCGAGGAACCAGTCCGCGTCGGGAACGGCTTCCGGCTGGTACTTCGCCCGTTCCCGTTCGATCAGCAGCACCTTGTGGCCGTTGTCCAAAAGCTCGCGCGCCACCGAGCGTCCGACTGCTCCGGCCCCGGCGATCGCGATGCGCATACGCCCTCAATACCATCCGCGCGCTCCGGAGCGTCCTGATTAACTGGCACAACGCCCGCAACGTGCCGAACGGGGATGACTTTGACCTTGCCGGAGCTGTACCTGGCGCTGTTGGTCGGTGGGCTGGTGCTTTTGGGCAGCATTGTGGGGACCCGGGTTGCCAGCGGCGCGGGCTTTCCGAGCCTTTTGCTGTTCTTGGCGTTCGGCATCATCCTCGGCACCGACGGGCTGGGTCTGAACTTCGACAACGCGACGCTGGCCCAGGACCTCGGCACCGCGGCGTTGGGTGTGATCCTCGTCGAGGGCGGATTGACCACCCGGTTCGCCGACGTGCGGGACGTGCTTGCGCCCGCGGCGGTGCTGGCGACGGTCGGGGTCGCGATCAGCACGGCCGTCACCGCGGTCGGCGCTCATCTGCTGCTCGGTGTCAATTGGCAACTCGCGTTTCTCCTCGGCGCGATCGTGTCTTCGACCGACGCGGCCGCGGTGTTCTCGGTGTTGCGGGTGGTTCCGCTGCCGCGACGGTTGCGGGGTCTGCTCGAGGCCGAGTCCGGGTTCAACGACGCCCCGGCCGTAATTCTGGTGTTGATGTTCAGCGAGACGCCGCTATCGCTCGAACCGATCAGCGCGGTGTCGCATATCGTCTACGAGCTGCTCGTCGGCATCGCTATCGGGCTGGCGATCGGCGTAGCCGGATCCTTCGTGCTGCGCCGCGTCGCGCTGCCGGCGTCCGGCCTGTATCCGCTGGCGATCTTCGGGTTGGGCATGGTGGCGTTCGCCGCCTCGGGGACTTCGCACGCGAGCGGCTTCATCGCGGCATATCTCGCCGGGCTGGTGCTGGCCAACTCCGGGTTGCCGCACCGGCGGGCCACCCGGTCGTTCGCCGAAGGCGTGGGCTGGCTGGCGCAGATCGGCCTGTTCGTCCTGCTCGGCCTGTTGGTCACGCCCAGTCAACTGGGCGACGACGTCGCACCGGCGATCGCGGTGGGGCTGGTGCTATTGCTACTGGCCCGGCCTTTGTCGATCGTCGTGTCGCTCACCGGGTTTCGCATACCGTGGCGCGAGCAGGCGTTCCTGTCGTGGGGCGGCCTGCGCGGGGCGGTCCCGATTGTGCTGGCGACGTTTCCCGTCGTGCAGGGCGTTGCCGACAGCACGCGGCTGTTCAACATCGTGTTCGTGCTCGTCGTGGTTTTCACGCTGGTGCAGGCCCCAAGTTTGCGACGGCTCGCACGGTGGCTGCGGCTGACGCCGGCCGACCCGACGCGAGAAGTCGAGGTCGAGGCTGCGCCGCTGGACGTGCTGGGAGCCGAGCTGCTGACGATGCGGGTGCGGCCGTCGTCGCGGCTGCGCAATGTGTCGGTGCTGGAGCTGCGGCTGCCCGATCCCAGCGTCATCACGCTGATCATCCGCGGCGGGCATCCTTTCGTGCCGCAGCTCGACACGCAGTTCGAGGCCGGCGACGAGCTGCTAATCGTCACCACCAGCAAGGCACGCGAGGCCGCCGAGCGCAGGCTGCGCGCGGTCAGCCGCCGCGGAAAGCTCGCGCACTGGTTCGACGAGTACGGCCACCCGGACTAGCTCCCGTTGTTGCGTCATTGCGCGAGCGTGCGTGTCTGCTGGTCGACACGCCGTGAAAGCGGCAAATTCTATGCACGCTCGCGACAGGGTGAGCGTTCAGTTCCTGCGCGCTTTCCAGATTCGAAGGCTCTCCGGCCCGACGGCGGCGTCGTGTGTCTGCTGAAAGTTGCGCCCGCCCCGTCCGAAAGTCGCGATGACGGCGCCCGGCACATCGGCCTCGAGCACTGGCGTGGACAGCCAAACGCATGCACGCACATGAACCAGGTCAACCGCGACACCATCGGCGTCGTAGAAGTACGGGCCTTCGATGCGGCCCAACCAGAACAAGCCATCGGTGTCGCGTGTCCACGCCAGCGAGCCGACAGCGACGTCCGCGAAGCGGGCGATGCGCCGGCCAAACCGCGCGCCAAATTGCTTGTCCGCCAACGCTATTGCGGATTCCAGATCGTCGGGCGTAGGACGCAGCACGCCGCCGAAGCCGCATAGCCCCAATCGCCGTGCGCGGTCGATCGTGGCCTGTACGACGACGTCGTCGTCGCGAGAACGCATCGGCGCCCGGTAGACAGCGGGCGTCATGTCACCCTCGTGCCCGCGCGAGCGTGCATAGAATCCGGACGAAATGCGGCGTGTCGGGCAGCAGACACGCACGCTCGCGCAGAAGGCGCACGGGTCATGAGAATGGCTTGCGGCGGTCCAAGACTCGCGATCCCGCGCCGAGCCTGTGCCACAGCCGCGCCACCCGGTCGACGTCGTCGTCGGTGACGAGGTTGCCCATCACCCGCACCACCACCTCCATGAAGCGCACCGAACGCATCGCGAGCGGCCCGACCGTCGGCAACAGCCACGGCACCGTCAGCAGCCACGCCAGCCGCCGCGCGACCGAAAACGCCTGCGCGTAGTGCTGTTGCAGCAACGCAGGCCACGCCAGCGAAAAGTCGCCGCTGCCAAGCATTTCCGCCCCGAACCGGCCCATCTCCAGCCCGTAGTCGATGCCCTCGCCGTTCAGCGGATTCACGCCCGCGGCCGCGTCGCCGATCAACATCCAGTTCGGCCCCGCGACACCCGACACCGCGCCGCCCATCGGTAGCAGCGCCGACGACACTGCCCGCGGCGCGCCGTCGAACTCCCAGTCGGCGCGCCGATGATCCGTGTAGTGCCCGATCAGCTTTCGCAACGCAAGATCGGCGGGCCGCTTGGACGTGGCCAGCGCGCCGACGCCGATGTTGACCTCGCCGTTGCCCAGCGGGAAGATCCAGCCGTACCCGGGCAGCAGCTCACCGGTACGCGACCGCAGCTCGAGGTTCGTCGACAACCACTCCTCAGATGCCCGCGGCGTCGACAAATACCCGCGTACTGCCACCCCGTACACCGTCTGCTGATGCCATTGCCTCCCCAGCACCCGGCCCAGCGGCGAACGGGCGCCGTCGGCGACGATCACCTCCCGGCACCGCACCTGACCCGAGCCCGTCGTCAACGAGGTGACCCGGCCCCGCGAATCATGCTCGGCACCAACAACTTTAGCGCCCAACAGCATCCGGCAGCCGGCATCGACGGCCGCCAGGCGCACCTGCTCGTCCAGCTCCGTGCGTGGCACCGCCGACCCGTAGGCCGGAAACGACGGGCCCGGCCAGTCGATCTCCACGTCGCCGCCCCACCCGTACAGCCGCAGCCCGCGGTGCTTGATGTGCGCGTCGAGCCAGTCACCGAGACCCAACAGCTGCAACTCGGCGACCGCCCGCGGCGTCAGGCCGTCGCCGCACGGCTTGTCACGGGGGAACGACGACGCGTCGATCACCAGCACGTCGTGACCCGCCCGTGCCGCCCATGCGGCGGCCGCCGACCCGGCCGGACCAGCGCCGACGACAACCACGTCAGCGGTGGTGTCCATGCTCACCAGTATGTTGTACGCGTGCATACCCCAGCGACTGTGGTGGCGGGCGTCGACCTCGGCGACCCCGCTTTCGCCGCTGGTGTCCGCGACGGCGTGGCGCGCATCGAGAAGTTGATCAGCGAGGAGCTCGGAAAGGGCGACGAGATCATCCGCGACGCGGTGCTGCATCTCTTCGAAGCCGGCGGCAAGCGGTTCCGTCCGCTGTTCACCGTGCTGTCCGCGCAGCTGGGGCCGAATCCTGACGCGTGGCAGGTGACGGTCGCGGGGTCGGTGATCGAGCTGGTGCACCTGGCCACGCTGTACCACGACGACGTGATGGACGAGGCTGCAGTGCGTCGCGGCGCACCGAGCGCGAACGCCCGGTGGAGCAACAACATCGCGATCCTGGCCGGCGACTACCTGTTTGCGACGGCCTCGCGGCTGGTCAGCAGGCTGGGACCGGACGCGGTGCGCGTGATCGCCGAGACGTTCGCCCAGCTGGTCACCGGGCAGATGCGCGAAACCCGCGGGGCCGCGCAGCACGTCGACTCCGTCGAGCACTACCTGCGGGTGGTGCACGAAAAGACGGGCTGCCTGATCGCCGCGGCGGGCCAGTTCGGGGCCACGTTCTCGGGCGCCTCGGACGAAGAGATCCAGCGGCTGAACCGGCTCGGCGGCATCGTCGGCACCGCGTTCCAGATCTCCGACGACATCATCGACATCGCCAGCGACTCCGACGAGTCCGGCAAGACCCCCGGCACTGACCTGCGCGAGGGCGTGCATACGCTGCCGGTGCTGTATGCGCTGCGCGAAACCGGCCCGGACGCCGACCGGCTGCGCGAATTACTCAGCGGCCCGATGGACGACGCGCACGTGACCGAAGCGCTGGCGTTGCTGCGGTCCTCGCCGGGCATGGCCAAGGCCACCGACACCGTGGTCCGCTACGCCACGCAGGCTCGCGAAGAGCTGGCCGGACTGCCGCAGGGGGTCGGCCGGGAGGCCCTGGCAACGCTGGTGGACTACACCATCTCCCGCCACGGTTGACGGAACCTTGCGTCATCACCCACCGTTCTCTTAACGAATCGTTTCGCGTAGAGGAGTTGCTGATGGGTGCCCACGGGTGGGGCAACGGCATCAAGACCGTGCTGCTTCTGGGCTTGATGTCGGCCCTGATCGTGTTCATCGGGTCGCTGTTCCGCAATCCGTCGATCCTGGTGTTGTCGATCCTGTTCGCGGTCGGCATGAACATCTACGTGTACTTCAACAGCGACAAGCTGGCGTTGCGGTCAATGCACGCGCAGCCGGTGACAGAGCTGCAGGAGCCGGTGATGTACAAGATCGTGCGCGAGCTGGCGACCACGGCGCACCAGCCGATGCCGCGCCTGTACATCAGCGACACCGCGAACCCGAACGCGTTCGCCACCGGACGCAACCCGCGCAACGCTGCGGTGTGTTGCACGACGGGCATTCTGGCACTTCTCGACGAGCGTGAGCTGCGTGCGGTGCTCGGACACGAGCTGTCGCACGTCTACAACCGCGACATCTTGATCTCGTGTGTGGCCGGCGCGATGGCCGCGGTAATCTCCGGGCTGGCGAACCTGGCGATCATCATGAGCTGGTTCGGTGGAGGCAGCCGCGACGGTGCGAATCCGATTGCGCTGCTTTTGGTTTCATTGCTGGGTCCGATCGCGGCGACGGTCGTGCGGCTGGCGGTCTCTCGGTCGCGCGAGTATCAGGCCGACCAGTCGGGCGCGGAACTCACGGGTGACCCACTCGCATTGGCGTCGGCGTTGCGCAAGATCTCGGCGGGGGTGCAGGCGGCGCCGCTGCCGCCGGAGCCCCGGTTGGCCAGCGAGTCGCACCTGATGATCGCGAGCCCGTTCCGCGCAGGCGAGCGGCTGGTGGGGCTGTTCTCGACGCACCCGCCGATGTCCGAGCGCATCGAGCGGCTGGAGAAGATGGCCCGCGGCAAGTACTGAGCGCTCGCTACTCTGATGCGATGATCGACCATGACCGCGCCACCGCTCGTCGCGAGATCGCCAACACTTTGCTCAATGCGCTGGAACGTCGTCACGAGCTGCTCGACGTGATCGTGGAAGCCGAGGATCGCGCGGCCGCGGTCAAGGCGATCGCCACGCTTCTGGGCACCTCGCCCGCCGGGGGCGAAGCGGTGATCGGGATGTCGTTCGACAGGCTCACCCGCGAGTCGCGACGCAAGATCGCCGCAGAGCTGGACGACCTGAACAAGCGGTTGACGTTCACGCTCGGCGAGCGGCCGGGCGAGGGTCTTTCGCTGCGGCCGTTCGCCGAATCCGACCGCGACATCTTCGCCGCCCGCACCGACGACATCAAGACGGCCGGCGACGGGTCGGGCGGTCCCGCCGGCGCTCTCGACGACGAAATCCGCTCGGGGCTGGGCCGGATCGGCGCCGAGGACGCGGTCTGGCTGGTCGCCGTCGCGGGCGCGGAGAAGGTCGGGATGGTGTTCGGGGAGCTGGTCCGCGGCGAGGTCAACGTGCGGATATGGATTCATCCCGAATACCGGCAAAAGGGATACGGCACCGCGGCGCTGACCCGGGCCCGCTCAGAGATGGCGGCGTACTTCCCCGCGGTCCCGCTGGTAGTCCGGGCTCCCGCAGCGAAACCTGAGTAGCGGCAGCACCTTTCGGCTCAGCGGTACAGCTCGTGGCAGTAGGCCTTGATTTGTGACGTGCTGAACTCGTTCTGCAGCTGGCGCTCTGCGTTGCGGACGCAGTCTTTGTATCCGCGACTCTCCCACGGCCGGTCGACGACGAGATAGACGCCGACGGCGACGATCACCGTCACTGCCGCCAGAACGACCGCGATCAGCCAGGTGCGCCTGGCCTCCGAGGCCTCCCGCCAGAATCGTGGTGACTGCACACAGCAACCCTAAAGGTGGCGATGCTGCACGGTCATCGCCTAAGGTCTGAGTCCGTGCTGAGCAAAGTCGTGACCGGTGTGACCGCGGCGCTGATGGTGTTCGCCCCCACCGCCGCTGCCGACGACAACCCGCCGCTGCCGAACCTCACCGGCTATCCGCCGATCTCGCCGGTCGACTTCACGGCGATGAGCGGTACCTGGTACGCATTCGGGACGCCGGACGGCCTGACGTGCGTCATCGACAAGAGCCGCAACGCCTACGGGTGCAGCGGGCCGATTCCGGCCGCACCGCAGGGCGCGAATCTGGTCAGCGGGGTGGGTGGTGAGCAGCCGGCGTTCGCGAACACCGCCGCGCCGGTGTTCGCGGTGGCCGGTGTGGTCAAGCAGTTGCCGCCGCAGACGCGGCTGAGCTACCGCGACGTCAGCTGCGCGATCGACGCCAGCAGCGCCACGGTGTGCGTGAACAGCGCGTCGCAGCACGGCTTCATGCTGAGCCCGGCGGGCAGCTTCACGGCGTAACTCTGCTGCGCCGAAACCGAATCCACGGCTGTGGTTTCGGCGCAGATCACGACCGGGAATGCGGTTTCGGCGCGAATGAACTAGAAGCCGGCGCCGTGGATTTCGTGGCCCGGCGTCTCGGCGGCCAACCCCTTGTAGGCATCGTCGACGGTGTGGCCGTGGTTGATGACGCCGTCGACCTCGCGGGCGATCGGCATGTGCACGCCATAGCGCTCGGACAGCTCCATGATCACGCTCGCGGCCTTCACACCCTCGGCGACCTGGTCCATCGACGCGAGGATCTCGTCGATCGGCTTGCCCGCGCCGATCTGCTCGCCGACGTGCCGGTTGCGGCTGCGCGGGCTCGTGCAAGTGACGATGAGGTCGCCCAGCCCCGCCAGCCCGGGGAAGGTGTCGGGGTTGCCGCCCATCGCGACGCCCAGCTTCGTCATCTCCCGCAGCGACCGCGCGATCACCAATGCCCGGGTGTTCTCGCCGATGCCCAGTGAGTACCCCATGCCGGTGGCGATCGCGTAGACGTTCTTCAACGCGCCCGCCATCTCGACGCCGAGAACGTCGTCGGTGGTGTAGACGCGGAAGCGCTGGGTCTGGAACATCCGTGACAGCTGGGTGGACAGGTGCTGGTCGGGCATCGCGAGCACGGCTGCGGCGGCGTATCCCTGCGCGACCTCGCGGGCGATGTTGGGCCCGGCGAGGATTCCCGCGGGATGGCCGGGCATGACCTCGTCGACAATCTGCGACATCCGCAAGCTGGTGTCCTGCTCGAGGCCCTTGACCAACGAGACGATCGGCACCCATGGCCGCAGGCTGGCGCTCAGATCCTCGAGCACCTGACGGAAGCTGTGCGACGGCACGGCCATGACGACGACGTCGGCGCTGTCGGCGGCTTTCTCGAAGTCGGTGGTGGCCTCCAGGGTCGGTGTCAGCTCGACCTCGTCGCCCAGGTAGCGCAGGTTGCGATGCCGCTCGTTGATGTCTTCACAGGTCTCCGCCGAGCGGACCCATTGCGTGGTGGGGGCGCGGCGGGCGGCGATGGACGCGACGGTGGTCCCCCATGATCCGCCGCCGAGAACGACGACGCGGGCTTCGCGACGAGCAGGAGTCATGCCTGTCACCTTATTAAGGAGGCCCGCCCGTTCACCGGCAGTTGAGTGTTTGGCGTGGCGCACAACCGGCAACAGGACTAAAAGTCTCTGTCCAAGACGGTTAGTCTCGTTTGCTAATGCATCGAACAGTAGAGTCGCTGACTCGGCCCGACCCGGCCGAGGGAAACTTCATCGGCGGATCGAAAGCCCGTCGCGGCTGGACGCTGTTCGTCGCCTGCGCGGGTGTCTCGCTGGTGATCGCGTCGATGGTCGCCCTGAACACCGCGTTGGCCGACATCGCGGTCGCGACCTCGGCCACGCAGACCCAGCTGACCTGGATCGTCGACAGCTACACGCTGTTGCTGGCATGCCTGCTGCTGCCGGCGGGCGCGATCGGCGACCGGTACGGCCGGCGCAGCGCGTTGTTGGTCGGGTTGGCGATCTTCGCGGTAGCCTCGGCCGCCCCGCTGGTGTTCGACCGCCCGGTCGACATCATCGCCGCACGCGGGTTGGCGGGCGCCGGCGCGGCGTTCGTGATGCCCGCGACGCTGTCGTTGTTGACGGTCGTGTACCCGGCGGAGGCCCGCACCAAGGCGGTCGGCATCTGGGCGGGCGTGGCCGGCTCCGGCGGGTTGTTCGGCTTGCTCGGCACCGGCCTGCTGCTGCACTTCTGGCCGTGGCAGTCGATCTTCTGGGCATTCGCCGGGATCGGGGTCGTGCTGTTCTTGTTGACACTCACGATCGCCGAGTCGCGGGAAGGCGATGCGCCCCCGCTGGATTGGCCGGGCGCTGTGCTGATCGGAGCGGCGGTCGCCGTGTTCGTGTTCGGCATCCTCGAGGCACCATCGGCAGGCTGGACGCATCCGCGGGTGTACGGCTGTCTGATCGGCGGGGTTGCCCTAGCTGTGGTCTTCGGTTTTGTCGAATTGCGAAGGCGGGCACCGCTTCTCGACATCCGGCTGTTTCTCGACCCGTTCTTCCGCAGCGGTGCTGCGGCAATCACGATGATCTTTCTCGGCACGTTCGCGCTGTTCTACTTGATCACCCAGTTCATCCAGCAGGTGATGGGTTACACGGCACTGCAAACCGCATTCGCGCTCGCGCCGCTGGCCGTGCCGTTGCTGACACTGTCGGCGCTGTCGTCGTGGTATCTGCCGAAACTCGGCCTGCGCGTGGTGATCTTCGCGAGCATGGTGCTGGTCGCGGTGGGATTCCTGTGCATGCGCACGCTGGCCGCCGACTCCAGCTATCTCGACGTGCTGTGGCCGCTGCTGGTGATCAGCTGCGGCTTCGGCTTGGCGACGGCGCCGACGACGTCGGCGATCATGACGGCGGCACCCAACGAGAAGCAGGGTGTCGCGTCGGCGGTCAACGACGCAACACGTGAGATCGGCGGCGCGCTCGGCATCGCGATGGCCGGTTCTATCCTCGCCGGCAGCTACGGCCACCGCATCGCCGCCGTGCTGTCCACGTTCCCCGAACCCGTCCGCGGGCCGGCCTCGGATTCGTTGGCGCAGGCACTGGCGGTCGCCGATCACGTTGGGCCGCAAGGGCATCAGCTGGCAGAGGCCAGCAAGAGCGCATTCGTCGAAGCGATGAACTCGTCATATCTCGTGATGGCCGTGATCGTCGGAGTCGCCGCCGTGGTGATCCCGATTTTCGCCCCCGGCCGCGACGGTGACCAACTCCGCGCGGTGCGCCGCCTCACGCGCTCCGACGGCCGAACACCATCGCCTCGGTGATCCGATCGAACCGGTACTCGATCGCGTCGGCGAAGTAGTTCTGCCGCACATTCCACGGTCCCTTGGTGCCCGACTTCGGCAGCGCGACACCCCGCCGAGCGCCTGCAGCTGCAGACCCGTTGGAACAGGTCCCACGTGCCGCCGACGTGCTGGCGCTGCTCGAGGATCACGTAGCGGTAGCCGGGGATGCGTTCGGCGATCCGGTAGGCCGCGCCGATGCCGGAGATGCCGGCGCCGATGATGACGACGTCGTAGCGGTCGGTCATGGGAAAAGAGTGGGGAAACACCTGATATCGACGGCAACTTGCCTCCGGCCGAGACCGCCACCAAGCTGGTGGCATGTCGATGTCTGAGGCGCAACAGGCGTGGGAAGAGCGCTACGGCGAACGCGACCGCATCTGGAGCGGCAAAGTCAACGACCGACTGGCCGAGGTAGCCGCGACGCTGACGCCCGGGCACGCGCTCGACCTCGGCTGCGGAGAGGGCGGCGACGCGCTCTGGCTGGCAGAGAACGGCTGGCGCGTCACGGCGGTCGACATCGCACAGACCGCGCTGGACCGCGCCAAGGCTGACGCCCAAGCGCGAAACCTCGGCTCGCGCATCGACTTTCAGCGCCTCGATCTGACGGAGAACCTTCCCGGCGGCAGCTTCGATCTGGTGTCGGCGCACTTCCTGCACTCGACATTCGACTGGGACCGCACGGCGCTGTTACGCAGCGCCGCCCACACCGTCAAGCCCGGCGGCGTCCTGCTGATCGTGGATCACGCGGCCGCGCCGCCATGGGCGAACCCCGAAATTCACCACCACGAGTTCCCGAGCGCCGACGAGGTGCTCGACGACTTGAATCTCGACGACTCCCAATGGGACCGAACCAGAGTCGAAATTGTGGACCGCGAGGCGACCGGCCCCGACGGGCAGTCCGCCGTCCTCACAGACAATGTGATGGTGCTGACTCGTCGGCGAGCGCCTGCACTCCCGTCGGCGTGACCGCGAGGACCCCGGCGCTCGGAATGTCGTAGAACAACGCGAACACGTTGAGCGCACGCTGTTCTCGCGCCCGCACCACCAGGGGATGGTCGAGAAGCGTCTGCACCTGAGCGGCGACGTTGACCATGCTGAGCTGATCAACGACGTCGAAGCCGGCGGCACGCGCCGACTGCGCGACCGGGTGGTCGCCGCCCGCGAACGCATCCACCACAGGTTCGGCATGAGCCAGCCAGGTGTGCAGCGAGTCGTCTCCGGAAACCGGCCGTGCCAGAAGCGCGTTCATCGCGCCGCAACTCGAGTGCCCGCAGACGACAATCGACGAGACGTGCAGCTTTTCCACCGCGAACGCGATCGCAGCCTCGATCGACGCGTCTTGACGTCCGGCGGGCACCAAGTTGCCGACATTGCGCACGGTGAACAAGTCGCCCGGCCCGCTGCTGGTGATCAGGTTCGGCACGATCCGCGAGTCGGTGCACGTGATGAACAACGTCTCCGGGCGCTGCGCGTGCGCCAGCTCCTTCATGTGGGGACGCAGATAGGGGGCGGTGCGGCGGTGATACACCGCCAGACCGTGCAGCACGGTGTGTGTCCCATTTCCGTTGGAGCCGTTGCCGTTGCCATTGCCGTTGGTCGGCCGCCACGAACTCCACGGAGCGACGCCGGTGCGCTTGTCGATCGGGGTGAACCCGCGCGCCGGTGGGGACCCGACGGCATCGTTGACGTCGACGGCGCCGACGTCGTGCACGTCGACGGTGCCGCCCGTTTCGCGGTGGCGGCGTTGCCATTCGGAGATCGCGTCGTAGGCGGCGCGGTCGATGAAGTCGACCGACAGTTCGACGATCACCGTCGTGCCCGGCGGAATGGACGCCAGCACACTGGTCAGCCGGGGCAGTGACAGGAAGCTGCACGAGCCGTCGACGGCGACACGCCATTCGTCGGGTCCGGCCGGCTCGGCCGAGATCCGTGCTCGCACCACCCGCCAGACCGTCAGCGCCACCGCCAGCGCGAGACCGATCAGCACGCCTTCGAGCAGATTGAGGAACAGCACCCCGAGCACTGTCACCACGTAGACGGTGAGATCACCTGTGCGCAAAGCAGTTTCGATGTGGGCTCGCTTGACCAGCTGTGCGCCGATGACAATCAGCAGGCCGGCCAGTGCCGCCGTTGGGATGAGTTCGGCCAGCCACACGAACGGCAACGCGAACAGCAGAACCCACACCCCGTGCAGGATCGCGGAAGCGCGTGTCTTCGCCCCCGCGGCGACGTTGGTGGAGCTGCGCACGATCACCCCGGTGATCGGCAGCCCACCGATCGTGCCGGACGTGATGTTCGCGAAGCCCTGCCCGATCATCTCGCGGTTGAAGTCGGTGCGCGGGCCGTCGTTCATCCTGTCGACGGACACCGCCGACAGCAGGCTCTCGACGCTGGCGATCAAAAAGAGCGTCAGTACGCCGACCGTGACCGCGCCCCACTGCCCGTCGGGCAAGCTCGGCA
>DATBFF010000253.1:0-6212 GCA_036558625.1 Mycobacterium sp.
CAAGCAGATCAGCCGGTGGAACGGGACGGCCGACTCGCCTGACGTCGAGGACATCCCCGAGCCGGTGATCGACCTGGCCACCCAGATTTCCAACCTGCCGCGGCACATGGGCATCCATTCCGGCGGCATGGTGATCTGCGACCGGCCGATTGCCGACGTGTGCCCGGTGGAGTGGGCGCGCATGGAGAACCGCAGTGTGCTGCAGTGGGACAAAGACGACTGTGCCGCAATCGGATTGGTGAAGTTCGATATGTTGGGCCTTGGCATGCTGTCGGCATTGCACTACGCCATCGACCTGGTGCGTGAGCACAAGGGCATCGAGGTGGACCTGGCCAGGCTTGACCTGACCGAGCCCGCCGTCTACGAGATGCTGCAGAAAGCCGACTCCGTCGGCGTGTTCCAGGTGGAGTCGCGCGCGCAGATGGCCACGCTGCCGCGGTTGAAGCCGCGCATTTTCTACGACCTCGTCGTCGAGGTGGCGTTGATCCGGCCCGGCCCGATTCAGGGCGGCTCGGTGCACCCATACATCAAACGTCGCAACGGCGACGAGCCGGTCACCTACGAGCACCCGTCGATGGAGCCGGCGCTGCGAAAAACCTTGGGAGTGCCGTTGTTTCAGGAGCAGTTGATGCAGCTGGCGGTCGACTGTGCGGGCTTTTCCGCCGCCGAGGCGGATCAGCTCCGGCGCGCGATGGGGTCCAAGCGGTCCACCGAGAAGATGCGACGGCTCCGCGGCCGGTTTTACGACGGCATGCGTGAAATGCACGGTGTCACCGACGATGTCGCGGACCGGATCTACGAAAAGCTGGAGGCCTTCGCCAATTTTGGTTTCCCGGAAAGTCATTCGCTGAGTTTCGCGTCGCTGGTGTTCTACTCGTCGTGGTTCAAGCTGCACCACCCGGCGGCGTTCTGCGCCGCACTGCTGCGTGCGCAGCCGATGGGCTTCTACTCGCCGCAGTCGCTGGTCGCCGACGCCCGCCGGCACGGTGTCACCGTGCATACTCCCGACGTCAACGCCAGCCTCGCGCCCGCCACGCTGGAGAACGACGGCACCGAGGTGCGGCTGGGGTTGGGTAGCGTCCGCCATATTGGGGACGAGTTGGCGCAACAACTCGTCAACGAGCGAAAAGCCAACGGCGCCTTCAGTTCTCTGCTGGACCTGACATCTCGGGTGCAGTTGTCCGTGCCGCAGACCGAGGCGCTGGCGACGGCGGGCGCACTGGGCTGCTTCGGTATCTGCCGCCGCGAGGCCCTGTGGGCGGCGGGGGCGGCCGCCACGCAGCGGCCTGACCGGCTGCCGGGTGTCGGGTCGTCGTCACACATCCCCGCGCTGCCGGGGATGACCGAGGTGGAACTGTCGTCGGCCGACGTGTGGGCCACCGGCATCTCCCCGAACGACTACCCCACCCAATTCCTGCGCGACGACCTCGACGCGCTCGGTGTCGTCCCGGCGAACAAGCTGCTCGACATTCCCGACGGCACCCGGGTGCTGGTCGCAGGAGCGGTGACACACCGCCAGCGGCCGGGCACCGCGCGCGGCGTGACGTTTCTCAACCTCGAGGACGAGACCGGGATGGTCAACGTGTTGTGCACGCCCGGGGTGTGGGCGCGGCACCGCCGGGTCGCCCAGGCCGCCCCGGCCATGCTGATCCGCGGTCAACTGCAGAACGCCACCGGCGCGGTCACCGTGGTCGCCGAGCGGATCGGCCGCATCGAGATGGCGGCGGGCTCCCGGTCACGAGACTTCAGGTAGGGAGGGCTTGACCCACCGCCATTGCGTCGACCACCAGACAGCCGCGTCGGGTAAGGCGTCATGCACAGCCGCCACCAGGCCGGGCCACTGCTGCTCGTGATAGTCGTCCCCCGAGAGCCAGCCGCCGGCCCTCACCTTCGGTGCCCACGCCATGATGTCGGCGGCCACACTCTGGTAGTCGTGCCGGGCGTCGATGTGCACCCATGCCAGCGATTCGTCGGTGAAGACAGCCGCGGCCGCCACCGAGTCGCTGATCAGCAGCTGCACGAAATCACCGAAGCCACACCCGATCACGTTGCGGTGCAGCATCCCGGCGAAAGTCCCCCCGCCGTACTCGACAGCCGGCCCGTGCGCGTTGGTGTCGCGTCGCCCTTCTGGACCGCTGCCCCGGCCAGTGTCCACCCCGGTGATCGCGATGCTGTGTCCGCTCCCGCGCACCACCTCGGCCAGTGAGCACAGGCTGCGCCCTAGGTAGCACCCGACTTCGACGAATCGGCAGCCGTCGGCGAAGTGGCGGACGGCCTCCTCCTGGGCGCTTCGCCACTGAAACCAGCCGGGGATGTCCTGCCATCGGCTGACGGGCGCTTCGAAGTCGGTCGGCGAATGCAGTGGGAATGGCATGCACGCCGAGTACCCGCCAGACGAGCCCTGGGTAATCTCCACGCATGACACCGCTGAATCTCTCCGTCGACGAAGTCCTGACGACCACCCGCTCGGTCCGCAAACGCCTCGACTTCGACAAACCGGTCCCGCGTCAGGTGCTGCTGGAATGTCTCGAGCTGGCGATCCAGGCACCGACGGGCTCCAACGCCCAGGGCTGGCAGTGGGTGTTCGTCGAAGATCCTGACAAGAAGAAGGCTCTCGGCGAGATCTACCGCAAGAACTTCGAGTGGTACGCCGGTCAACCCAAGCCCGAGTATTCCGCGGAAGACACCCGCACCCAGCAGCGTGACCGGGTGGTGTCCTCGGCGATGTATCTGGCCGAGCACATGCACGAGGCGCCGGCGCTGCTGGTGCCGTGCCTGGAAGGTTCGGTGGACCAGGCTACGGAGGGCGCTGCATCGTTCTGGGGTTCGCTGCTTCCCGCGGTGTGGAGCTACATGCTCGCCTTGCGGTCGCGCGGGCTGGGGTCGGCGTGGACCACGCTGCACCTGCTCGGCAGCGGCGAGAAGAAGGCAGCCGATCTGCTCGGCATCCCCTTCCAGCAGTACCGGCAGGGCGGCCTGTTCCCGGTTGCCTACACCAAGGGCACCGATTTCCGGCCGGCCAAGCGGCTGCCCGTCGAGCAGATCGTCCACTTCGACAGTTGGTGACGCGTCAGTTGGTGGCGGTCAGTCCCGTCCGATCAGGTGCTGGCCCGGATGCGCGTCCTGCCAGGCGGCAATTGCGGCATCCCAGTCCTCACCGTCCAGCGTCGTCAGCGAGGCGGGGAACAGGCCGTCCTCCTCCTTGCTGATGTGCTCGCGCAGCTCGAAGATCGCCGTCCGCACCCGCTCCCGGTCGTCGTGGTTTTCCAGGTCGACCGACTCGAGCAGCGCCTGCAGGTCGCGATGTTCAGCCACGAGCTGGGCGATGTGCTCGGCGTAGAGATCGTCGTGCCTCATGATCGCGAACAGTCCGTTCTCCTCGCCGCGCCAGTGGGATGCCAGCTCGCCGGCCATGGCCGCAAGTAGCTCGCGGGACCGCTCGTAGTCGCCGTGGTCCAGGGCGCGCACCGCCTCGCCGCCGAAATTCGTCGTCCGCTCGTGCTCGGCGATGTAGTCGCGCACCAGCGGGATATCCCTGCAGCCGCAGTACTGGCACACGACAAACCTCCCGACAAATGGGCCTAGTCACGGACAGTAGCCGCCCCCACGAACCCATGCTGGCGCCATGCCTCGTACACCGCGACCGCTGCGGCGTTAGACAGGTTCAGCGACCGGCGGCCGGCGATCATCGGAATGCGCACGGTTTCGGTGATCGCCGGATCGGCGAGTGTGGCGCGGTCAAACCCTGTCGGCTCGGGCCCGAACAACAACACATCGCCTGGCCGGTACGCGATGTCGGCGAACGACGTTCGCGCATGCGCGGTGAACGCGAAGACCCGGGCCGGCAGCAGCACCTGCCATGCGGCGCCAAGCGATTCGTGCACCGTGACCGACGCGAGGTCGTGGTAGTCGAGGCCTGCGCGGCGCAGCTTTGGTTCGGAAAGATCGAAGCCCAACGGCTGCACGAGATGCAATTCACAGCCGGAACCGGCCACCATCCGAATTGCATTGCCGGTATTGGGCGCTATGCGCGGCGAGAAAAACATGACGCGGAACACTTTCAAATGATCGCGCGAAACTTGCACCGTGAACTCTGTCTATTCGGTAAGAGCTGGTAATGCCTGCACGCAATGGCGGTAAACTCGTCGAATTGCCAGGCGGCCACCGTCCGCGGGTCAAACAAAAGCAGGAAAGTCTATGAACCAGGCGCGCATTCATTACATGCGGTTGCGCTCTTCGCGCGGGCGTCACCTGTCATGACCATGTTCGAACAACCCGTGCTGTCGGAAAAGAGCATCGAGGAACCCTCAGCGACGCCCGCCAAGCGACCGTCGCGATGGTCGCCGTCGAACTGGGCGGTTCACTGGAAAGTGCTGGCGATCGTCGTGATTCCGCTCGTGCTGGCCGTCGCGTTCGGCGGCATGCGGGTCTACAACAGCGTGACCGACGCCCGCGATCTGCGTCAGGCCGCCAACCGCGCCGACATGGTAGCGCCGATCGAGGACTACACCGCCGCACTCGAAAGCGCGCTGCTCGCTTATTCGGCCGGCCCCGATGGACCGGTCGCCCGCAAAGCGTTCGACGACGCCCGGACGGAACTGCAGCGGAAGCTGTCGGAAACCAACGTCGATGCCGACGTTCGCGCCGGCGTCACCACCCTTCTCAACGACGGGCCGGCCCTACTGGACAAGGTTGCGTCCAACACCATCGGACTGCGCGACACGGTGAAGACGTACGCGCCGATTCTGCTGACGGCGGAGGACACGATCGTCGGTTCGGTCCGCGTCCGGGACGAACAGATCCGCACCCGAGCGCAGGGCCTGAGCCGTGCCGTTGGCGCTCGAGGTCAGATGCTCATGCAAAAGCTGCTGGTCAACCGCGGCGGCGAGATTCCCGAGCCGGAGCTTCGCACGTCGATGATCACGCTGGCCGGCACCGAGCCCTCGACGCTGTTCGGCATGAGCCAGGTGCTCGGCGTCGGCTCGCCCGACGCCAAGTCGCTGCAGGACCAGATGCTGAACCGGATGGCGATCATGTCCGACCCGGGCGCCGTGCTCGTCGGCAACCCCGACCTTCTGCGCTCGCTGCAGGCGACCGAAGACATCGCCAAGAAGGTGATCAGCGACAGCACCTCTGCGGTGACGTCCGCGGTGCACAGGCAGGCGTCGTCGGCACACACCGCGGCAATCCGCGACGCGATTATCGTGGCCGCAGCGCTGCTGATCGCGCTGCTGATCGCGCTGCTGATGGCGCGCTCGCTGGTGCGGCCGCTGCGGCGGCTGCGTGAAAGCGCGCTGCGTGTTGCGCACGAAGATCTGCCGGCCGAGGTCGAACGCATCGGCACCGGCGAGCAGCCCGGGCCGATCCAGCCGATCCCGGTGCACACCACCGAGGAGATCGGCCAGGTCGCCCACGCCGTCGACGACCTTCACGAGCAGGCGCTGCTGATGGCGGCCGAGCAGGCTCGCCTGCAGCTTCACGTCAGCGACATGTTCGAGACCATGTCGCGCCGCAGCCGGTCGCTGGTCGACCAGCAGCTGGCCCTGATCGACGACCTCGAACGCAACGAGGACGACCCGCAGCGCCTGGACGCGCTGTTCAAGCTCGACCACCTCGCCGCGCGGATGCGTCGCAGCGGAGCGAACCTTCTGGTGCTGGCCGGCGCGAAGGCCCGGCGCGAGCAGACCGAGTCGATGCCGATCGCGGCCATCATCAGCGCCGCGGCATCACAGGTCGAGGATTATCAGCGGGTCGTCACCGAGTCGGTGGCGGACAACTCGGTTGTCGGCGCGGCGGCCGGCGACGTCGTGCATCTGCTCGCCGAGCTGCTCGACAACGCTCTGCGGTATTCGCCGCCGTCGTCACAGGTTCGTGTGTCGGCCGTGCACACCGGCCACCGCGGCCTGGTCATCGAAATCGCCGACAGCGGGCTGGGGATGACCGACGCCGACATGCGGATGGCCAACATGCGGGTGGAATCGGGTGGCGAAGTGACCCCGTACAGCACCCGGCACATGGGCCTGTTCGTGGCAGGCCGCCTGGCTCAGCGGCACGGCTTGGCCGTGCGGCTGCGCAACTCGGTGACCGGCGAACCGCGTTCGGGCACGACCGCCGGCGTCTTGATTCCAGCCGAGCTGCTGGAACGAGCGCTGATTTCGCAAGGCCCCGAGGAGCCGGCAGCGGCCGCGACAGCAGATGAGTTCGACGACGTC
>DATBFF010000254.1:0-17197 GCA_036558625.1 Mycobacterium sp.
ACCGCCAGCGCCGCCGTCGACACCGCCCCGGCCATCGCCGCCCCGTCGAGGATCCAGTGCGGCACCCGGTTCACGGTCGCCGCGATGCCGCACGCAAACAGGATGGGCACCGCGACCAGCAGCGGCAGCAGGTCCGAGACGGTCACAATCGCTCAGCCCCGAAGCGCGCGCAGCTCGTCGGGGTCGATGGTGCCGTGTCGCTTGTGAATCTGGATCGCCAACCCGAGCAGCAGCGCGGTGATGGTCGCGGAGACGACGATGTCGGTGAGCGACATCGCCTGCACCACCGGGTCCACCACCGCAGCCGTGGTCGGATTGGTGGAACCGAAGACCGGTGCCGTGGCCCCGCGCTGATATCCGACCGCGAGCAGCATGACGTAGGTGCCCGACTGGGCCACCGACAGGCAGACAACTGCGTGAATGAGGTTGCGGCTGCGGGCAATTCCGAACGCGCCGATCAGCACCAGCCAGGCAGCCACACCGTACGCGCAGACACTCATTGCGACTCTCCTTGCTTGACGATCGTGATCTCCTGAGCCAGGAACTGCGCGAGCAGCACCGTCATCCCACACGCCACTTCGATGCCCACCGCGATGTTGAACAACGGCACCGTGCCGGCCGAAATCAGCTCTGCCAGATGCCCCTTCGGCAGGAAGTTCGCCAAGAACGCCGCACCGAACACCATGCCGCAAATGCCCAGCACGGCGAATCCGATCGCGCCGGCGACCTCGGCGATGTCGAACACATTGACCGGGCGGAGGCGATTCAACGCGCGGAAACTACCTGTGACATAGAGCAAATGCAGTGCGGTCGCGATCATCACACCGCCCTGGAAGCCGCCGCCCGGCGTGGTGTGCCCGTGCGCGACGAGGTTGACGCCGACCACCAGGGTCACCATCAGCATCAGGTATCCCATCAGCCGGGTGGCGTCCATCGCGTGGCCGGTGGGGGCGGGCGCGAGCTCGCGCTCCTCGTGCGTCGGCCGCAGCAGCGCCATCACCCCGATCACCGACGCCAGCAGGATCGTCTCCTCCCCGAGCGTGTCGAGGGCGCGTTGGTCGAAGTTGACCGACGAGATGACGTTGGCCGTCGCATGCGACACTGCCGCACGCACCGCGAGGTCGCGGTACGGGTGAAAGGCGCCGCCGAATTGCGGCACTTCGCGCACGCACAGCGCGAAGAACACGGCAAGCACCACCGTGCCGACACCGAAGAGAACCAGCCGGACGCGATGACTCATTTCGCCGACTCGCCGTCGTCGTCCTCGGTCGCTTCGAGCTCATGACGCCGCGTCGCACGCAGCGTCAGCATAATCATCAGCGGAATCACCGCCGCCCCAATCGCCAACTGCGACAACGCCACATCGGGTGCTTGCAGCACGACGAAGAGCAGCGTCAGCGACACCCCGAACGCCGAGTACGTCAGCGCCTGCTTCTCCGGGTCCTTGCTCATCACCACCGCGGTGCCGGCCGCGCCGACGGCGACGAAAGCCAGCACTACGAGCGCAGTCACTGTGGTTCGTCTTCCTCGATCAGATGCTTGCGCTGTGCGGCCATCCGGGCGGTCGCGGCGCCGAGCACCGGACCGGCGGCCACGACGACGGCGACGGTGACGATCACGAATAGCGTTGCCGTCGAGAAGCCTTCGCTGATGGCGATGCCGAGGCCCACCAGCGGGGCGCCGGCGGTGGACACCGCAGACACGGCGTGCAGCCGATCGAAGACCGGCGTCAGCAACAGTGCTGCGACGGTCGACACCACGATGACGAGGCATCCGGCCGTGACGAGGACCCACTCGACGACGACCAGTGCCTCACTCATCGTGCGGCCCTCTGGGCACCAAGAGCCGGACGAAGACGAGGCTGCCCGCGAACGAGGCAAGCGCCAGGGCCAGCGGCACGATCAGGTAGGAACTCTGCCCGTACAGCTTGGCGAGCAGCAGCAGCGTCAGCACCGCCGACATCGACGTGAACTGCAACCCGACCAACCGCGACGGCGAGTCACCGCGCGCCGTCATCCACAACCCGGGAAAGAAGCCGCCGAGTAGCAGCGTGAAAGCACCGAACAGCCAGAGAGTCAACGCTTTACGGCTGACTCGAGGCGGTCCGAGCCGTCGCCGACGCGGTGGACCAGAAGCGTGTTCTGCTCCGGATCGCTGTCGACGACGACGGTCGACGGTGTTGCACTCAGGACCATCAAGCCGACGGCTCGACGCGTCGCCGCCACCGCCTTGGCTGCCTTGGGCAGCTCCAGCTGGACCCAGGGATCCGTGGCCTCAGACCGCGCGAACGCGAATCGCCAGACCCGCCAGATGTCACCGGGCAGTTGCCGCAGCACCAGCATCGGCCACCCGAGCCAGGCCCACCGCGGTTTCCACACGCCGTCGTTGGCCCGGCGCAGCCAGGGGGCGGGGATCGCGCAGACCAGCGCTCCGGCTCCGGCGACAATCAGTTCGCTCGCCGTGACGGTCTGCACGGTAGCCATCCACACCACGAATCCCACGGCCCCCCAAGCGGCGATCTCGGCGAGGACGCGCATGGGCTCTATCGTGCCCAACGAGCGGCGGATATTGAAGACCGCCGCTCAGGCCGGAACCGAATCGGCTTCGCGGTCCCAGACCCGATGCTGCGCCAGCGCGGCGGCAAACGACTCGAAGAAGTCGTCGGGCAACGTGTCCTCGGCGGCCGTCGTGGTGATCACGCCCTGCGCGTCGACCACCTCCTGCCCGTCGGCGAGCTGCCCGTCCACGCCCGCCTTGCGCAGCAGGTCGATGCCCGCACCGAATGCCGCCACCGGCTTGAGGTGTTTGTACGCCTCGGTGACGAAATGAACCGCGTAGCCGTCATCCGACAGTGCCGCAACGGATTGCGGGCCGCACGGCACCACGACGGCGTCATACAGCACCGAGGCCATCGTGTTGATGCCCCGGTCGACGTCCACTTCGCCGCCCGATCCGCCGGACAGCGTGCCGCCACCGGCCGGACCCAGCACCTCGACGATCGCGCCGCGCGCCTCCATCGCCTCTTTGAAACGCTCGGTGCCGCGGACGTCGACGCCGTCGGCCGCGAGCACCGCGATCTTGCGGGTGGCGATGCTGTCAGTGGCGGTATTCAACTGTGACAGCGCCGGGGAGGCGGCCATCTTGTCGTCCACCGAAGCCTCAGGCGGTTCGGGCAGGCCGAGTTTCCCGGCGACCTGGGTGGCGAGGTCGTGGTCGATCAGGTTCACCTGCTCGACCACCCGCGAGCGGATGTCGACGGTCTCCACATGGCCGAGTTCGAACGCAAAGGCGGCGACGATGTGTTTGGCCTCCACCGGTGTCATGCTCTTCCAGAACATCCGGGCCTGGCTGTAGTGGTCCTCAAAGCTCTTGGCGCGCTGACGGATCTTGTGCCCGTCCACCTTCTCGGTGTAGTGGCGGTACACGTCCTCGTCGGCCAGCGCCGGGCACCCACCGCCCAGGCTGTTCTTGTAGTAGCTCGCCTTGCCTTGCGGAATCGCGTGCTGGCCATAGCCGTCATGCTGGTTGGTGCGGACGTCGGCGAGCGGCCGGTTCACCGGCAGCTGCGAGAAGTTGGGACCGCCCAACCGGATCAGCTGCGTGTCCAGGTAGGAGAAGTTGCGAAACTGCAGCAGCGGGTCGTTAGTGAAGTCGATCCCGGGCACCACATTGGCGGTGTGAAACGCCACCTGCTCGGTCTCGGCGAAGAAGTTGTCAGGGTTGCGGTTCAGCACCATCTTGCCGACCGGCCTGACCGGAACCTGTTCCTCCGGAATAATTTTCGTCGCGTCCAGCAGATCGAAGTCGAAGTTGAACTCGTCGCTCTCCGGCACGAGTTGCACACCGAGTTCCCACTCCGGGAAGTCACCGGCCTCGATCGCATCCCACAGGTCGCGGCGGTTGAAGTCGGGATCCTTGCCGGCGATCTTCTGGCACTCGTCCCAAATCAGCGAGTGCACGCCGAGGCTCGGCTTCCAGTGGAACTTGACGAATGTGCCTTCCCCGCTTGCGTTCACGAACCGGAACGTGTGCACCCCGAAGCCCTGCATCATCCGGTAGCTGCGCGGCAGCGACCGGTCCGACATCAGCCACATGATCGTGTGCAGCGTTTCGGGCTGCAGGGATACGAAGTCCCACAGCGTGTCGTGCGCCGACTGGGCTTGCGGTATCTCGTTGTGCGGCTCCGGTTTAACCGCGTGCACGAAGTCTGGGAACTTGATGCCGTCCTGGATGAAGAACACCGGGAAGTTGTTGCCGACGAGATCATAGTTGCCTTGGTCGGTGTAGAACTTCGTGGCGAAGCCGCGGACGTCGCGCACGGTGTCCGCCGATCCTCGCGAGCCGGCGACCGTCGAGAACCGGACGAACACCGGTGTCTGCTTGCCCGGCGTGGTCAAGAATTTCGCGATCGTGTACTCGGCGAGCGAGTCGTCGTACGGCTCGAAGTATCCGTAGGCACCGGCGCCGCGAGCGTGCACCACCCGCTCCGGAATCCGCTCGTGGTCGAAGTGGGTGATCTTCTCGCGTGCGTGGAAGTCCTCCAGCAGGGTCGGGCCACGCTCCCCCGCCGTCAGCGCGTCGTCGGTGTGGTCGACGCGAACCCCTTGTTGAGTGGTGAGATACCCCTCTTCTCGGCTGACGCGCGACGCGTCGAGCTGCTGCTGCTTGTCCACGGTGTAATCCCTTCCTTGACGCCTGGGGATTACCCGGACTGCGCGGTCGCAAAAACCTCGGCAGCGCTGGGTGGAGGCAGAGGTCGACGCGCGGATCGCAGACGTTCGCAGGCATCAAGTCGGCGTCGGCAGGGGCGGATGGGTGGCGTCCGGATTCTGCGCGGGCAGCGCCACGAGGGACGCCTTCGGCGCCGACGCGTTCTCGTTCCGCGTCTCCTGGCGGCGCTGCGGAGTGACACACACGGCGTCACCGTCGAAGGCCTCTCGCCAGACATAGCCCTGCTTGCAGGTCAGAGGCCCAACACGCAGAGATCTACACGGGAAAGCCGTGGTGGTCAGCGGCCTCGGCAAATCCTTCGGCGGCGTCAAGGCGCTGCGCGATGTGAGCTTTGAGGTCGGTCGCGGTGAGGTGGTCGCCCTGCTGAGGCCGAACGGCGCCGGCAAGACCACCACGGTACATATCTTGTCGACTCTCACGCGGCCGGACCGAGGCCACGCAAGCATCGTCGGTTTCGACGTCGTGTCCGAGGCGGCCGATGTGCGCCGGTCGATCATGCTCACCGGGCAGCATGTGGCGCTCGACGAGATGGTCACGGGCCGAGAGAATTTGGTTCTCTTCGGGCGTCTGCAGGACCTGGGAAGTCGTCGGCCCGGTCGCGGGCCGACGAGCTTCTGCACAAGTTCGATCTCGTCGACGCCGCAGACCGGGCCGTAGGCACCTATTCGGGTGGGATGCGCCGACGGATCGACATTGCCTGCGGTTTGGTGGTGCCTCCCGAGGTGGTGTTCCTCGACGAGCCCACCACGGGGCTTGATCCAAGGAGCGGTCCCCAGAGCTCGTGGACGCATTGTCGCGAATCAACGCGGCGAATATCGAGTTGACCGACATTGCGCTGCGTAGACCTTCGCTCGACGAAGTCTTCTTGTCGTTGACAAACTTGCCGCCGCCGTCTGGTTCCGGTGAGCCGGACGAGTCGACGGCCAGTGAGCCGGCCCGACAGCTACTCCGTGAATTGCTGCGCCGCATTTCTCAGCACGCAATGGCCACCGTGTGCTGTGCGACCGAATAAGAACACCGAGAGAAAGCTGCTCTGCGGCCTGCAACTGCTTGGCCCCACTTGTTGCCTCCTCGATGTGGACTGTACTCCCGGGCCGACGATGGTCGACGGATATCGTTGCGCCGCAGCAGATCCCGCGCATCGCGACGTGTTGTTGTGCGGGGCCGGTCACCTATCTGCCTCCACGGCCCCCACCGGTTACGACCTCGCCACGCTGGCCACGATGGTCGACCCGCATCCGGGCCCGATGCCCGATCCCGGCGGGGTGGTGGTGAGCACGGATTACCGTCTGCTCTGGTCATCGTCGTTCGCGGTCACTGCGGCCACGTGGCGCCGCGTCGGCGACTTCTGCACCTGCTACCGCGGCTACGGGGCGAGGACACCGACTTCGCGCAATTAGCCGCGGCCGCCGGAGTTACCTTGCGCTCGGGTGGGCGGTGCCCACGCCTTTCACCAATTTCATCCGGTGTCCGACCCGCCCGGCGAGCATCTCTGCGACACCGTGGTGAACGCGCGCATCTTTATGGCCGCTGGGATGGTGGCCGATGCAGGGCTGGCTGCGGGCGTTCTCCGAGCAGGATCTGATCCGGTGGACCGACACCGAGTTGATTGTCATTCGGCGTCGCAGCTAACAACGTTGATTCTGTCGTCGCCGTATAGTCCGAAGCGCTGAGGTTTGACAGGACCTACGATTCCAGTACCAGGCGGGGTCGAGCGCAGGCCGCCAGGGTCTGACGCGGCCGAACGCTGTCGGCCATCAGCAAAGGTGCCCAGTTGCGATTGCGATAATTGCGAGGAAGCGGCACCCTAGGCGGGCTGTCTGCGTATCGTCGCGATGTGCGGGTATGGTTTGCGGTCAGCAAGCATGCCGTGGGTCGTCAAAAGTCCCATTCTGAGGCGAACGGTCCGAGATGGAGCAGGAACCCGTACCTCCAGTTTTGGCATTTGGAAGGGTAAGGCAATGACCGAAGTCGACGACCTCGACACGCACCACGACGGCTACCCGACGCATCGGCGCAAAGTCCGCTTTGACTGGTCGAACACGCCATTGCACTGGGTTCCCGATGACCCCTTCGCCACACACTTTTGGAATGCGCTGCACCTGATACTGCCGGAAGGAGAGCGGGGATTCATCAAGGCCGTCAACGAGGCGGCGCCACTGGTCGACAACCCAGAGCTGGCGGCGCCGATCAAAGCGTTCGTGCAGCAGGAATCTTGGCACGCCTGGTCGCACCAAGTTGTCCTCGATCATCTGGCCGAGCAGGGCATCGACACCAAGCCCTACACCGACAAGTTGCAGAAGTGGTTGTCAGCGGGCACTAATAAGCACCCCGGCTGGCCTACGCGTTTGCAGCGCTGGTGGCTCTACCGGCGCCTGGCCGACGTGGCCGCGCTCGAGCGCTTCACGGCGGTGTTGGGCCAGTGGTGGATTCAAAACCGAGGCCTGGACTATGCGGGGACCGACCCGGTCATGCTTGATTTGCTGCGCTGGCACGGAGCTGAGGAGGTCGAGCACCGCTCGCTAGTATTCGACGTCTACCAGAATGTGTGCGGGAACTATCTACTGCGCGCGTCGGCGATGCTGTTCAACGCGCCGGGGTTCATGTTGGGGTGGTTCGCAGGGGTGCGATTCTTGATGGCGCAGGACCCAACTACCACCGCCAAACCACGCTTCAGGGATTGGTTACGGGCCGCGCGCCAGTACAAGGTACCCGGGCCTTGGAGTCTGTTTGTGATCTGCACGATCCGCTATCTGCGTCCCGGCCATCATCCCAGCACCGAAGCTTCCACGCAGATGGCGATTGACTACTTGGCGCAGTCGCCCGCTGCGCAGGCTGCCCTCCAGGCAGCGCAAGCCGCTCAGCGGTCCAGATCTGCTGAGAACGACGCATCGTGACTGAGGCCCGCGGTCACCTCAGTCTCTGACGAAGTGGTACATCCGGTACGAAAGCTTCCCGCGTTGGAGTTCACCGTACATCCGGGTGCCCGGCAGACCAACGAATAGGCGGCCGAAGGGCCGTAGGAATCTGGACACATGGCCACCGACCAATTCCTGGTAGCGCGCCGAGTTATTATCCAGTCCGCGCAGAACCTCGGCGTTGATGACTCGTGCCGAAACCATCTGCATCGGCATGCTGGCCAGTGCTGACTCCCAGTCGGAGTATTCAAGGTACCCACGGAAGTCGGCGTACAAGAAATGTCCTCCAGGGCGCAGCACCCGCGTCATTTCGCGCAGGAACCGGTCAAAGTGAAGGTACGCGTGCGAGGCTTCGACGTTGAGCACCACGTCGAAGGACTCATCGGGAAAAGACAGGCTTTCGGCATCGCCGTGCACGAAGTCCAGACCAGGTAGGTTGTGCCGTTCTCGGGCGAATGCGACGCCGTCTGGGTTGAAGTCCAGTCCCGTGTAGGAGGCCGGGCCCAACGTGCGTACCAGATACGCGGCCCCACCGCCGTGGCCGCAGCTGACCTCCAGTACCTTCTTACCGCTCAGATCCGCCTGGGTTGCCGTGCGGTGGTAAAGCTGGATGAAGTAACGGTTGGGCTCATCGGGAGGGGCCAGCGGCAGGCCCATCGGCGGATCCTCCTCATAGCCCCAGTTGAGGAAAACGACGCCCTGGTCATTCCACCGGCGGGTGATATAGGGGTACCAGTACTTGTTCATGAGTACTTTGAACGAGGACAACGAGAAATCGCCGATGGGCTTCACGTACTGCCTGATGGTGACGGACATGGCGGCGAGTATGCCAGGCAAGCCGGCCCGCCGAATCAACGGCATCACTGTCGACGTTCACGAAACTTCCCAGGGCGGTGCTCATGTAATTCCCGGGTGGTGCAGGATTCGAATCTGCGTAGGCGTGCGCGATCAACGGCAAAAGAACGCTCGGGTAGCTGGCCCCGTGGGAGAATCTGCGCAGCCCAAACGAAACAGACTAGGACCGCATCATGCAGTCCAATGAAGCGGCGAGGTTTAACCCACCTCCGAATTGGCCACGAACCGAAGGCTTTGAGCCGGATTTCGGGTGGGAGCCTCCTCGTTCGTTGCCCCCAGCCCCGCCGGGCTGGCCTTTGTGGATACTGGGATCAGAACCGCCGCGCAAACCCAAGTTACCCATGATGATGGCGTGCTTCGCGGCCGCACTGCTGGGGGCGCTGATGCTGTTCTTCCTCATTGGCCCACGCCACCCGACGCTCGCACCGAAACCGGCCGCCAACCAACGGAGCGGGCCAACGATGCCGTCGACGGGTCCCGCAACGCGGAGTACAGGCCAGCAGGGACCGACGGCTGGGCAGAGTGAGCCGACCGCGGGGCAGAGCGGGCCGACCGCCGGTAACAGTGGGCCGAGCCCCGGCCAGGCTGGGCCGACCGGTGGTGGCGGGTCGCCCGGACAGACTGCCGGCCCGGCCGGGCAGGGTGGCACCGCGACAGCGACGATTACTACGACGATTCCGTCCACTGTGACGTCGGTGATCTCCACGCCGACAGTGACGACGACGGTGCCGTCGACGGTCGTCTCGACGGCCACGGTCCCGACGACGGTAATAGTCACTGGGCCACCAACAGTCAGAACCGTTTTCCCACCGACCAAGCAAGCAGGGCCGATCAATCCGGGTCCCGGACTGAACCCGCAGGGCCCCCAATGATCATGAAGCGGCTGAAGAGCTGGCGCGTGACAGTACTGAACGTGGCGAAGGCACGGCGACTCGCCTCAACTGCGGCCACAGCGCTGCTTGGCGTAACCGCCGCACTGGCGCTTTTCGCCGCCCTCAGCGTCGAAACCCGCGACGCCGCACCCGCTTTGGCAGCGATCGGCGTTCGGTCGGATCGGCCGCCACCGCCGGCGGACCCGCCGGCCACCGTGACAACAGTCGTGACTCAGACCGCCGTGACGACCGTGACGGCAACCTCGCCTACGACCGTGACCGCAATATCGACCACGACGGTAGTAACGACGGTAGTGACGACCGTTACCTCGTCCATACCCGGCCCAGCAACCTCCACACAGTATGTTTGCGGCGCGGGCTACCACTACGAAGGCGGCCTTTGCGTTGGTAACGGTCCGGTTGTGAACTAGTTGACCCCGACGACGGACAGGGATTCAGCGCCCCCGGAGTAGGCCGCCGACGTAGCCGAGCACCGCTCCGAGCACTATGAGGTAAAAGCCGTATGACATGCCGCCGACATCCACAGGTAGCGCCGCAAGCACCGTGTACAAGCCGTAACCCAAGGCCGCAACGAGCAGCAGTACAGCTGCCACGCGGGTCACGAGCCCGCGTGGAAACAACAGCCCGGAAACCATGACGATCGCCAGCACAGCAAGCACTATGCGCATGGCAGGCTGGCTCAGGGTCGGCTCTGACGACCACAAGCCACCGCCTTTCGGGCCACCCCGGTCGGCCTGGTCAAACCAGTAATAGTTAACGGCTCTCGTCAACGGGCTGACCACGCCAAGCACCGCGATCGCCGCGCCCAGCACTGGCAGCAGATGCATGGCGAACCAACGTCGAGGCGAGCCGCTCTGCACCATGGTTCCCGAGCACTCGACGGTTTCGTTGCGGGCGACCGCGCGCAGACTGACAGTGCGTTCAACTGTGCTCTGCCGAGTGCAAGGCGCGGTTACGACGAGGGTGCTCGCGACGACTTGTGCGGGCGGCACTTCGAAAGTGTCCGGACGGAACTCATAGTTGATCGACGGATCTCCGTCGCCTTGGTGTAGACCGACCCGCAGCGTCTCGCGACCCGAGCTGTTGTCGGCGACGACGAGAAAAGTTGCCTTCAAACCGTCTACGCGGATTGACTGTGGTTCCAACCGAATTGGGTGCCGGACATGAGGATCGACCGTAGCTGGTGGGGCCGCGGACGTCGGCAGCATAGATGCGGTCCGCAGCGACGACGCAGAAGCCGTGCCAGCAGCCGTCGACTGTTCACCCAACGACTCGGCAGCAATCGTGGGCAATGCATTCGGGTCAACGGAGGCCCGCCGAGTACTACCGTGGCGAATTGTGTCCGTCGGGCGGCTGATCGCGATCCTTTTCGTCGCGGCTGAGAGGCGCTGATCGAACACCATCGCGGCTGTGCCAACTGGACGGCCACCTTCTTCTGCAACGACGGTGACCGTGTGATGTGTGACAGTCCCGGGCTCACTCGGCGGTGTTGTCAGGCGAAGCTCGACAATCACGCGCTGATTCGGCTTCAAGAGGAGTTCGCGCGGCTGAATATCAAACTGGAGACGCCCATCCGCGTCGGAAGCCGACAAGGTTACGCGGCGCACGAATTTCGCCGTGTTGTCGACCGCAAGCCGGACGCGGCCGTGGCGTGTGTCAACGAGTTCGATTCTGCTGGCGGGCGGGTGTATTCGGACATCGGGGAACCTGGTGTGCTCGTCGGCAACCTTCCCCGGCCGACGGCCCGTTTGCAGTTTTGCAGTGTCCGGCGACGCGCCATGATCGCCCTTCGTCAGGAGAGAACCGTCTTTGTTGCACCAAGTCGATCCCGGGGGGTTGATCGCACCGCATTCCGGGCAAATGACCTCTTCTGACATGGAGGCATCCACGGTGATGGAAAAGTACCCGATCCTGATAGACACCTGGGCACTTTTCGCGGGGAGCAGCGTGCCATCCGCTGACTCGAACGTCTGGTCAAGAGCCAGAACGGCCCAGCCTCGGTGGCAGGTAGAGGATTCGAACCTCTGTAGGCGTAAGCCGACGGATTTACAGTCCGCTCCCATTGGCCGCTCGGGCAACCTGCCTTTAGTGCGACTAGCAGGGTACAACGCACCGTTCGCTGAGACGAAAACCGCCGGTGGCCGGTTGTCGCTTAGAGGCGGGCAAGTCGAACGTTGCCTACCGCATGGGCAGCTGCGACCGATGTGGCTGCGGTGACACACAAAGTCACATCAGCCACATCTGTCGCCGCGCCGGACGGTAGTCGAAGTGCCCGCCTCGTAGCGACAATCCGAGCAGACGTAATCGCCGGACCTGAGGCGGCCCCGACGCGAAGCCCGCCGTGAGGTAAAACGAGGACAGAACAGAACCACCGAGAAGGGACGCCCATGGCGGATTCATCGTTCGACGTTGTCAGCAAGGTCGACCGTCAGGAGGTCGACAATGCGCTGAATCAGGCCGCCAAGGAGCTGGCCACCCGCTTCGACTTCCGCGGCACCGATACCAAGATCGCGTGGAAAGGCGACGAAGCCATCGAGCTCACGTCGTCCACCGAGGAACGCGTCAAGGCCGCCATCGACGTCTTCAAGGAAAAGCTCATCCGCCGCGACATCTCGATGAAAGCCTTCGACGCAGGCGAGCCCCAACCGTCCGGCAAGACCTTCAAAGTCACCGGCACCCTCAAGCAAGGCATCGACAGCGACAATGCCAAGAAGATCACCAAACTCATCCGCGACGACGGGCCCAAGGGCGTCAAGACCCAGATCCAAGGCGACGAGATCCGCGTCTCCAGCAAGAAGCGCGACGACCTTCAGTCCGTCATCGCGATGCTGAAGAAGGCCGACCTCGACGTCGCGCTGCAGTTCGTCAACTACCGCTGAGCTGATCGCTGATCTCGACACCAACGGTCTTTCCGTCGTGTCGATGATCGGTCATAGTGCGGCCATTCCCGAGCACCTGCACGGCACCCCGCGCCGGATCCCCTGACGCCCGGGCGATGATCGCCATCGCCTCCTCGCTGTGCACCGCCACGCCGAACGGTCGCTTTCCGGACGGCGCGCCCCGGGTCCAGCCCCGACGCACCATGGCCTCCGCGATCTCCCGACACTGCTGTTCGGTCTCGACGCCGCCGGCCACCGCGAAGCTCATGTCCACCCGCCCCCGATAAGGCGGCGCCCCTTGGTCATTGCATGCTTCGAACACGAACCCACCAGTGACCTCACTCAGCCCTGCCTCCTGGACGATCTCCCGGGCCGCCGAGACTACCTGCGCCATCACCTGCTCGTCTGACAATGTCATGACGCACCTCGCTCGGCCTCTGGATCGATGAACGCCGGCACTCCCGCGATCCGAGTATCGATGTGCGGCAAGTGAATTGCGCCCAATCCTGGGATCGTGACCTCGCGAGGAGTGCTGATGTGCGGCTGACGACGACCCTGCGCCAGCAGACCGTCGCGCGCCAGCGCCGCACCGTGACCCGTCACGATGTGCGCGATGCTGCGCAGCGCCTCGCCACCCAGGTCGTAGTAGTGCGAATGGTCGTGCGGATTCAGCCCGTCGTGCCCGGCGACCTCGGCGTGAAACCGCACCGAGCCGAAACTGCTTCCCGCCGGATCGGTACCCAGCCCCGCGAACCGCCCGAACGGGTGACCGACCACCTCGTTCAGCACGTTCGGCACCGTGCCCGACTCCCCGATCCAGCTCACCGGGTCCGACGACGCCGACCCGACATACACATTGCCGCCGTCGAGATGGAAGTCAGCGGCGCTGTGCGCCAAATCCGTTCCGGGCGAACCCAACAGGATCACGTCGTTCGCATGCGCGCCGTTTGCCGCGAACGCGTCGGCCACCGTCGTTGCCCCGTACGAATGGCCCAACACCGTCACGTGCGGCGGCCTGCCGGTCGCGTGGGTCGCCCACAATTCGTCGACGTCGTGCGCCAGCTGCGCGCCGCCCTGCCGCGCCAGCAGCGGCGACGCCACCCGCGGGTCGTCGAAGCCATGCGGTGTCTCGTATCCCATCCACGCGATCACCGACAGCCGGTCGTCCGGGTACGCTGCCAGCGACTGGTCGTAGACGTTGATCGCGTCGTTGTGTCCGCCCGCCAGCCATCCGCTGGCCACGCTGCTGCCCGCCCCCGGCACGATCACCGCGATGTCGTCGGCATGGTCGGGGTCGCCGATCGCGATCGCCGCGCGTCCCTGCCCGCCGAATGCCGTTGGGTCGTAAGCCCACAACATCACCGGCCGCGGGTTGCCGGGGTCCGCTCCTCTGTCGTGGTCGAGGCCGCGAGCGACCTGCTCGGCGTTGCGGCGCCGGACGTCGCCGGCGGGACGACGAAGGTCGTCGTTCAACGCCGCCATGTTGATCTGATCGCGCACCGCGGCCGGCGTTCCCGGCGGCAGATCCGGCATGACCTGAAGCTACCGCTGTCGCGGCTAGCGCCTCGCCCCCGACTGGCGCGTGTTGTCGTTCTGATACGTCCCGTAGGGAGTCTGCGCGGAGGTGTTCCACGAGCTGTGCGCGTCCGCGCCGGAGGGACTGGTGACGACGGTGTCGTCGCTGGGCACCCGCGGTGCGGCGGCTGCGGGAGCCGCGGCCGAAACCGCCAGCGCCAACAGCGCGCCGCCGGCCGCTGCCGCCACGACGATTCTCTTTCGTGACTTATTCGGTGTCATTCGTTGTCATTCTCCTTTCATATTTCCCGGCAACCTTTATGACACCAGCCTAAATTGATTCGGCACAACCGAACCTAAACTCATTCCAAATACAAATAGTCGGCGGGTTTATGCGAGCGACTGCGCGAATTCGACGGAGCCGGCCGTCGGCTCCGCAATCAGGGGTAACCGCACCCGAAACACTGTCTGCCCGTTCGCCGATTCGGCGGTCACCGACCCCTGGTGGGCCTCCACGATCGACGCCACGATCGCCAAACCCAGGCCCAGATTGCCCGACTCATGGGATCGCGCCTTGTCGGCACGCACGAACCTCTCGAACAGATGCGGCAGCAGTTCCGCCTCGATATCCGGCCCGTTGTCGGTGACGCTCAGCTCGACGTAACGCTCGTCGGCGCGGGCGCTGACCCTGGTGGTCACTGTGACTCCGGCCGGGGTGTGGCACCGAGCGTTGGACAGCAGATTGCTGACGAGCTGGTGCAACCGCGCCCGGTCCCCCCGGATCCATACCGGGTCGTCGGGCAGCTCCGTCGTCCAGTGGTGCTCGGGCCCCGACACCGCCGCGTCGTTGACCGCGTCGATCACCAGGTCGACGAGGTCGACGACATCGGTCTGCAGATCCTGGCCTTGCTCGAGGCGCGACAGCAGCAGCAAGTCCTCGACGAGCGCCGACATCCGGCGCGATTCCGCCTCGATGCGCGCGAGCGCGTACTCCGTCGTCGGCGGCAGCGTCGAACTGTCCTGGCGGGTGAGTTCGGCGTAGCCCTGAATCGCCGTCAGCGGAGTGCGTAGCTCGTGGCTGACGTCGGCGAGGAACTGGCGCATCCGCCGATCCGACCGCGCAAGCTGGGCGAGCGTCGAATCCACGTTGGCGAGCAACCGGTTCAGCGTTTCCCCGACGACGCCGACCTCGTTGTCCGGGTCGCTGTCGACGTCACGCACCCGCGCGATCGTCCGGTGATTGTCGGCAAGCGGCGACGTCGCCGCCTTCGCCGCGGTGGCCGCCACCCGGCGCAGGGGCCGAAGCGCGTACTGCACCACAACGAACGTGCCGACGGCCGTGACCAACAACGCCACCACGATCAGCGCGCCAGTGATCAGTGTCTTCTGTGCGACGGCCTCGTTGGCCTGCTGTAGCGGAACGCCCGCGGCCGAGATGTAACTGCGCAGGATCAGCACGGACACCGTGCCGACCGCAACCAGCACCACCGACACCACCGCGGTCACTCCGAGGATCAACTGCCAGCGCAGCGACCGCGGCCACCACCTGTGACGGCTACTCATCGCGGCGGACGCAGCATGTATCCGACGCCGCGCACGGTGTGGATCATCGGCTCGCGCCCGGCGTCGAGCTTCTTGCGCAGATACGAGACGTACAAGTCGACGATGCTCGAGCGCCCGTCGAAGCCGTAATTCCAGACCCGGTCCAGGATCTGCGTGCGGCTCAGCGCCCGCTTCGGGTTGCGCATGAGGTAGCGCAGCAGCTCGAACTCCGTGGCGGTCAGCGCGATCTGCTCACCCGCGCGGGTCACCTCGCGGCTGGCTCCGTCCAGCGTCAGATCACCCACCTTCAGCACCTCGTCTTCCGGTGCCTCGGTGACGTTGGACCGGCGCAGCAGACCGCGCAGCCGGGCGACAAGTTCCTCCAGGCTGAACGGCTTCGTCATGTAGTCGTCCGCGCCAGCGGTCAGCCCCGCGACCCGGTCCATCACCGAGTCCCGCGCAGTCAAAAACAGGATCGGGGTGTAGGTCTCTGCTTCGCGGACGCGCTGCAGAATCTCCATGCCGTCGATGTCAGGCAGCATGATGTCGAGGACGAGCACGTCGGGGTCGGTCTCGTCGAACTTGGCGACGGCCTCGTGCCCGTCGTGAGCCACGTCGACGGTCCACCCCTCGTAGTGCAACGCCATCTTGACCAGGTTCGTCAGCGCAGGCTCGTCGTCGACGAGCAGCACTCGAATCGGCGACCCGTCGGCGCGGTGCATCCGCGGGAGCTGACCGAGGATGGCTTGGCGGGGTCGTTGATTGCGTGCCGGCACGGACAACGTGGTCATACTTCCATAGTCCATATCGCATATAAGCCTGTCACGTAGCTCATATGTTTTTCAAATCTAGCCTGCTCACGCTATGACAGGGCATTTTCAAATGTTTGTGTTTTCTATGCATCTCTATTGAGCCGTTGACGGCGAATTATTGCCGCGAATACATTCGCCGGCAGAACAAGGGAGCGGACAATTCAAAAAATCGCAGAGCCGACGCAACCTGGCGCCGGCACCAACGACGCCGCGGGGCCATTCGACCGGCTGCGGCCCCTTCTCCGGTACGACGTGCCGGCGTCGCTTGTGGTGTTTCTCGTCGCGCTCCCCCTGTCGCTCGGCATCGCCGTCGCATCCGACGCCCCGGTGCTCGCCGGCATCATCGCCGCAATCGTCGGCGGGCTCGTCGCGGGCACGCTCGGCGGCTCACCGCTTCAGGTGAGCGGTCCCGCCGCCGGGCTGACCGTCGTCGTCGCGGGTCTGATCGCCGAGTTCGGCTGGGCGGTGACGTGCGCGCTCACCGTCGCGGCCGGCGTGCTGCAGGTGCTGTTCGGCTTGAGCCGCACAGCCCGTGCCGCGCTTGCGATTTCGCCAGTCGTCGTGCACGCGATGCTCGCCGGCATCGGCATCACGATCGCGCTGCAGCAGGTGCACGTGCTGCTTGGCGGAAGCTCGCAGACTTCGGCGTGGCGCAACGTGGTGGAATTGCCCGGTCAGCTACTCAACGCACACGGCGGCGGCCTGTTCCTCGGTCTCCTGGTGATCGGCGCGCTGGTCGCCTGGCGCTGGGCGCCCGGCTGGCTCGGCAAGATACCCGGGCCGCTCGTCGCGATCGTCGGCGTCACAGCGCTTTCCGTCGTCTTCGCGTTCGACGTGCCGCGGATCAAGCTCGACGGCTCGCTGCTCGACGCGGTGGCGCTCCCGAGCCTCCCCGACGGGCAGTGGGGAGCAGTCACCGTCGGCGTGCTGACGCTGTTCCTGATTGCCAGCGTCGAGAGCTTGCTGTCGGCGGTGTCGGTCGACCGGCTGAACGACGGGCCCCGCACCGACTTCAACCGCGAGATGATCGGGCAGGGCTTCGCGAACATCAC
>DATBFF010000255.1:0-3622 GCA_036558625.1 Mycobacterium sp.
GATGATCGCCTTGCGCCGGGGACTGAGCGAGTTCACCTAACGATTGTAAATTTACAACTGTCGACGCAGCAACTTTGCACGCTCACACGGCCGCGAGTGTGCGCACAATCCTGCCCGCGAGCGGCGTGTCGCGCAGCAGACACGCACGCTCGCGCTAACGGCGAAGGCGCACGCACGCTCGCGCCGAAGGCGAAAGAGTGATTACCGCGCGTCGACGGCCTGGTAGTCGCGCTCGGTGTGGCCGGTGTAGATCTGCCGCGGGCGCCCGATCTTGCCGCCGGGCTCGTCGTGCATCTCACGCCAGTGCGCGATCCAGCCCGGCAGCCGACCCAACGCGAACAGCACCGTGAACATCGGCGTCGGGAAACCCATCGCCCGGTAGATCACGCCGGTGTAGAAGTCGACGTTCGGATACAGCTTGCGCTCGGTGAAGAAGTCGTCGGTGAGAGCGACTTCCTCCAGCGCCTTGGCGATGTCGAGCAGCTCGTCGTCGCCGCCCAGCTTGCCGAGGATCTTGTCGGCCTGCTCTTTGACGATGCGCGCCCGCGGGTCGTAGTTCTTGTACACGCGGTGGCCGAAGCCCATGAGCTTGACGTTGTCCTCGCGGTTCTTGACCTTCTTGACGAAGTCGTTCACATCGCCGTCGGCCAACCGGATCTTCTCCAGCATCTCCAGCACCGCCTGGTTCGCGCCGCCGTGCAGCGGGCCCCACAGCGCGTTGATGCCGCCGGAGATCGACGTGAACAGGTTGGCCTGCGACGAGCCGACCAGCCGCACCGTCGACGTCGAGCAGTTCTGCTCGTGGTCGGCGTGCAGGATGAACAGCATGTCCAGGGCGCGGACCACCTCGGGGTCCACCTCGTAGGGCTCGGCCGGCAGCCCGAACGTCATCCGCAGGAAGTTCTCGACGAGCGTCATCGAGTTGTCCGGATACAGGAACGGCTGGCCGGCCGACTTCTTGTAGGCATAGGCGGCGATCGTCGGCAGCTTGGCCAGCAGCCGGATCGTCGAGAGCTCGACCTGCTCGTCGTCGAACGGGTCCAGCGAGTCCTGGTAGTAGGCGGACAGCGCGTTCACCGCGCTGGACAGCACCGGCATCGGGTGCGCGTTGCGCGGGAACCCGTCGAAGAACCGTTTCAGGTCCTCGTGCAGCAAGGTGTGCCGCTGGATCTGCTGGGTGAACGACGCCAGCTGCTCGCTGGTAGGCAACTCGCCGTAGATGAGCAGATAGCTCACTTCGATGAACGTCGACTTCTCCGCCAGCTGCTCGATCGGATACCCGCGGTAGCGCAAAATGCCAGCGTCACCGTCGATGTAGGTGATCGCGCTCTTGGTCGAGGAGGTATTGACGAAACCCGGGTCGAACGTGGTGTAGCCCGACTTGCTCAGCAGGCTCCCGAGCGCAATCCCGTCGGCGCCCTCGGTGGCCTTGGTGATTTCCAGATCGAGCTCGCCGCCAGGGTAGTGAAGGGTGGCGACCTCTTGCGCCTTAGACGAGTTTTCAGCCACGGGGATCCCTTCTTCGCTGCGCAGCGTCAGTGCTGCCTACGGTAGCCGCATTCGCACGGGCGCGTCTGAGCGCCCCGTCAGCGAGGGCCGGCACAAACGTCGATGAAGCGCTTGTACGTGTCGTTGAGGATGCCGACCAGCATGTCGATGTCGAGCTGCTGCCAGTCGGTGTCCGGCCCGAGGTCGCCGGGTGCCGCCAAAAGGATCGCCGACCACACCGCGACGACCAGTCGCAGCTTCTTGTCGTCGAGGCCGACGCCCATCCGCTCCGCGAGCACATGGGTGACCGAGTTGGTGCGGAACTCACTGGCCGCCAGGCGCAGCGCCGGCGACGAGTTGACGATCCGCGCGGTCGTCTTCAAGCGTTCGGTGGTGAAGCCGTCGGGCGGGGCGGAGGCCGTCGCACGGACCATGCCGATGTGCGCGGCCAGCAGCGCCTCCAGTTCGGACAGCCCAGCGGGTTGACGTACCAATTGGACGGCGATCGCGTCGACCATGTCGTCGATCAGCGCGATGATCACCGCGTCCTTGGTGGCGAAGTAGCGACTGAACGTGCGCGGCGACACGTCGGCGACGGCGGCGATCTGGTCGACGGTGGTGCCCTCGAAGCCCTGCTTGTCGCACAGCTGCACCGCCGCGTCGATGAGCATCGTGCGCGTCCGCTGTTTCTTGCGCTCACGCAGGCCCGGAATCGCCGCCCCGACCACCTCCACCACGAACAGGATCGTAGCGTGCAGCTCAGGAGTGGTTGTCCCGTTCCAGCGGCTCACCGCCGGATGGGACCCGGTAACGGACGAACGCGGGCACCGCCAGCGCGGCGACCACCACCCCGACGACGACGAGCGCGCCGCCGCCGGCCGCCGCGACGGTGGTGCCGACCACAGCAGCAGCCCCGCCGTGTACAGCGTCGGCCAGCCGCGGGCCCCCCGCCACGACCACGATGAACACCCCCTGCAACCGGCCCCGCACATCGTCGGCCGCCGCCTGCTGCAAGATCGTCGACCGAAACGCCGCCGACACCATGTCTGCCGCACCACCGATCGCCAGGAAGCCCAGCGCCGCCCACAGCACGGTCCCGGCGCGCCCGGGCGCAATCCCCGTCGCCAGACCGAACCCGGCCATGGCCAGCCCCCAGATGACGATCGCGACGACGACCACCAGCCCCTGGCGCCGGACTCGTGGCAGCCAGCCGGAGAACACGCCGCCGGCGACCGCGCCGGCCGAGATCGCCGCCGCCAACAGAGCCATCGTGGTGCCGCCGTCGACCGGACCGCCGAAGCTCTCGTGGGCCATCTGAGGGAACAGCGCCCGGGGCATGCCGAAGATCATCGCGACGAGGTCGACGACGAACGACATCAGCACCACGGTGTGGCCGGCCAGATACCGGAACCCGTCCCACACCGCGGCGAACCCCATTCGTGTCGCTCGCATTTCCCCCGAGCCGGTAGCGGGCATCGACGACAACCGGATCGTCGCCCAGATCGGCGCGCAACAGGTGATTGCGTCGATCAGATACAGCGTCGACAAGTCGACCCACTTGAGCAACACACCGGCGAGCAACGGCCCGACGATCGCGCCGAACTGCGTGACGGTCATGTTCAGTGAATTCGCCGCCGGCAGTTGGTCGCCGGGCAGCATGCGCGGAATCGCCGCCGCCCGCGTCGGCGAGTTGATCGCATAGAACGCCTGCTGGACTGACAGCAGGCACAGCACCACCCACGCGTTGTTGATCGCCAGCGCGGCTTGCGCCCACAGCAACACCGACGCGACGGCCAGCCCGCACGACGCGATGATCAGCAGGATGCGCCGGTCCATCGCATCGGCCCAAGCGCCGCCCCACAGACCGAACACGATCAGCGGGGCCAGCGCGAACAAGCCCGACAATCCGACGTACGCGGAACTGCGAGTGAGCGCGTAGAGCTGCACCGGCACCGCGAAGATCGTCAGGTTCGCGCCGATGACCGTGACGACACCGGCCAGCCACAGCCGACGGAAGTCGGGCGTTCGCAGCGGCGTGGTATCGGCGAACAGGCTCACGCTAAGGTTGTAGACGCTGAACGCGTCCCTCCGCAATGCGAATTCTGTTGTGCAGCCTGTCTTCTCGGCCCTGCCA
>DATBFF010000256.1:0-3606 GCA_036558625.1 Mycobacterium sp.
ACTCGCTGGTTTTCATGAAGTTCGCGATATCCGTCGGCCTGAATCGCTGAGTGGTGGACGAAAACGTCGCGCTCTTCGCCGTCGACGGTGATGAATCAAAAGCCTTTTTCGGCGTTGAACCACTTGACTGTGCCAGTGGACATTTTGTGATGCTCCTCATGTTGGATGGGCGACCGCACGCTGCGGAGGCCCGAAGGCCGTCTCAAGCAGCAGGAGAGCTACGGCGAATCCAACGAGAAGGCCGACCCGACGAACGGGCGAAAACGCAACCACAAACTAGAAACTGCATGCCTGCCTTACACGGCCGAGGGTTCGGTGGATGCGACAGTGCGTCGCGCTGAGCTCGTTCGATGTCGCGGCGGCCGAGCCACATCGAGGGCTTCCGGTCGAGACGGCGCACAGCGTGGCAGATCTCTGCCCGCCGCGTGTCAACTGCCCCACCAGGCGTTCGGCGAGCGTCCAATGAGACCCACGGCCGAACGACGACGGCACTGGCTACGACTTTGGGCTCGGCGTGGCTTGTCAGATGCCACGAATGCCGCGCCGGCCTACGAGAGGACGCCACGACAACCCGGTCGCCGAGCCGGGCGGATGAGTCAATGTGTGTCGGGACGGAATCGTCGACCTGGCAAGGCTACCGAGATGTGCCGAATTCGTGCCGTCTTCGTGCGACATGCGGCTCGACGATCGAAACAGTTTGCCGGTTTCCAGCGGGTCCGGCGGGCACTTCGTCCTCCGGTATATAACGGTCGCGTTGTCGGAATCGCGGTTCCCGCAGAGGAGTAGCGTGTGGTAATCCGGGGTCGCTACGTCCGACATGATCGTGTCAACCGAATACAGATTTGGCCGACTCCTCGGGTTGGACTTGGTGTCACCCCACCCGGCTCTCGCAAGGAGAACGTCGTGACCACTCCGCCGGGCAGCAGTGCGGCACCCATTGCGCCGCGAATCCGACTCGGACCGTTGACTGCCCGAGAGACCGTGCTGGACGGCGGTTGGTGGCCGCGCTCCGGCGATGTGTACGCCGAACTCCCCGGCTTGGTTTTGGCTATCGACCACCGTTTCGGTCCGGTGCGTCGGATGGTGCTGAGCGCGGCGGGCTGGGCCGATCATCCCCGCCACATTCGAGTCGAGAGCCGCACCATCCGCCTCGACTTCTTTGACAGCCAGCCGATTTCTGTGGCGACGGCCGTGTGTGACGGCGGCCGACGCATCGACCTGCTTGTTGTCGCGCCGGGCGAGAGCATCGGCACCGCCGAGGCCGCGATGACCATGGCCGCGACAACCGAGAACGCTGTGCTACCCGGCAACATCGCGGACGCGGCGAGCATCGCGCCCAGACAGGCGTCCGACTCCGACCAGGTGTGACCGTAAGGCCGCCGTGTTCGGCGCGTGTGGGGGACTCGCCTTAGTAGGTGATCTTGTTGGTCACAGTTTGCTGTCGGCCTACCAGCGGTTATCACGGTCGCCCCACCCGCCTGCGGTGCCCACAAGCGTCGCCGCGGCGTGTTGAAGCCAGCGCACGCTGATTTCATCGTTGATGAAGCCGCCGATCGTGGCGATTTCAGCGTTCGGTTTGATACCGACTTATCAACGGTTGGGGCTGCAGCGCGCCCCGGCGGCCTATGTTTGAGGAGCGAAAATCCGCACCGTCACGCCACTGGGGCTACTCGTCAGGCCGATATCTGGACATAGGCATTCGGCCAGCCACAGGCCGCGGCCGCTCAAGGCGTCGGGCGGCTGTCGGTGTCCGTTGCGCGTCGGTGTCAGCGGCCCGGCGAAGCCGGTACCATGATCGCTCACTTCGACGTGTACACCGTCACGGGCGTGCACGATCGTGAACAGACCACCACCCCCACCGTGAATGATGGCGTTCGACGCTATCTCGTTTACGGCGACCACAAGATCGTGAACTCGGCCGTCGGGGAACCCCCGGCACGGAAGCCTTCCTGACAAGGACCCTCGTCGGCCTGAAGCTGGAATAGTTCCAGCAGCCATGTGCGTTCGGACGAAGCTGCCACCACCCCGTCAGTGAGCGGCCCGACGCGGACACGCCCAGTACCTGTACACATCGCTCGGTAAGCACGTGCAAAAAGTCGATCAGGTCGAATTCCGTCGACGAGAGTGTCGGTCATATCGACGAACACATCGGCTAGCTTGATCTCGACGATGCCATTCACCTCGTCGTACGTTGTTCGGCGGCGCGGCGACGGACTCGATCGGCTTGGACGCTGACGGTGTCCACTGCGGTGCCGAGGTGCTGGTGACCACCGAGATGCTGCTGGGCAGTGGCGAGCAGGTCGCGCTGTGAGCGCCCGACCGTGACGCGCTGGGGAATGCGGGTCGGCACTGGCAGACCCCCGATGGCCGTGGCTGAGCTGCGCACTCCCAGGCGTCAAGACGTGCCATGGCCAGCGATGGGCTGAAGCGTATCGAGTGACCGACGCGACTTGGTGGGTACGCCAACTACGAGGCGTTCATCTATGACACGAACCTGAAGCGACCCGACAGCTAGGGGTGTCGCCCTCCGGTTGCGAGGAGCGCGGCAGCATTCGCTTGGCCAGAAGACGATCCGCAGCCTGCCGTCAGCCGACTACACGACGAGCCCATGCATCGACCAGTCAATGCACACGCGTGCAGGGTGTTTGCGGTGGATAGTGGCAGTAATCGATGGATTAGGAAACCGTTGCTCTATCCCCTGAGCTACGAGGGCGGGACCCGGTCGAGAATACCGGTCTGGGCGTGTTGGCCTGTAGCTGGGCGTCCGGCGTGGCCTCTAGACGTGTGTTGGCGCGACGATGCGTTCAGGGTTCGATGAGTCCGGTTCGGATGGCATAACGGGTGAGCGCTGGTCCGCTGCCTGATCGTCCTCGCCCTTGTCACCGTCGGGTTTCAGTCCGCAGACCGTGCTGCACCTCGACCCGTCGATCGTCGCGTTCCTGGGCGCCGGCCGCCGGTCAGTCGACGGCTGGCGGACGGTCAGAACTGGCCCGAACGATGAGCGTCGGTGACACGCGGGTCTCCGACGCGACGTCCGAGCCGTCGATCATGTCAAGCATCGTGCGCAGCCCGCAGCGTCCGACCTCATTGAAGTCCTGCCGGACCGTCGTCAACGCCGGCACGAAATATTCCGCTTCCGGCATGTCGTCGAAGCCGACGACGCTGACCTGGCCGGGAACGTCAATCTCCGCTTCGTTGAGCGCGTGCAGCACGCCGAGTGCCATCTGGTCGTTCGCTACGAACACCGCGGTCACGCCCGGGATGGCCGCCAGGCGACGACCCGCCTCGTACCCCGACCTCGCGCTCCAGTCCCCGGTCCGGGTTGGCGGCGCGGGTCCGCCGGCGTCATCAAGGGCGGCGCGCCAGCCTTCCATACGCTGCAGTGCTTCGGGCCAGTCACTCGGGCCGGCGATATGCCAGACCGTTCGGTGGCCCAGATCAAGCAGGTGCCGCGTGGCCAACCGGGCGCCGTTGTACTGGTCGACCACGACGACCCGCATGTCCCGACCGAAACTCGCTTCGAGGGCCAGCACCGGTAGGCCGCGCGGCAGGTCGCGGACCGCATGCGCGGCAGCGTTGGACGGTGCGATCACGATGACACCCTCG
>DATBFF010000257.1:0-11219 GCA_036558625.1 Mycobacterium sp.
TTCCGCTCCCATCCGGTGACCTCCTCCTCGCCTGCGGAACGATACGGTAAGAATTACAGTTCATGGCCCGGATACCGCGCGAACTCGGCTTGACCGCCGAGGAGTTGGACGAACTGATGATGACGTCGTGGAACATGCGCATCGCCACGGTCGGACCCGGTGAACGGATCAACCTCACGCCGCTGTGGTTCGGTTGGGCGGGCGGCCGGATCTACTTCTATGGTCGTGGCCAGAAGATTGCGAACCTGCGCCGCAATCCCGTCTGCACCGTGCTGGTCGACCGCAAGGAGCGGTTCCCGGAACTCGAGGGCGCCATGTTTCACGGTCGGGCGACGGTGCTCGAGAACGCCGACGACGAAGCCGCCGACCCGCACCTGGAGGAGGTGCGCCGGCAGATGGGTACGAAATACGCCGGAGGCCACGGTGAACCAGCCACTGACGAACCAGTCCGCTACGCGCTCACCGCAGCAGGCCGGTCAGCGCGGTGGGTCGTTGTTGATTCCGACCGACTGATCACCTGGGACAACCACAAGCTGCCCAACCGATAGGTTCGGCGTCCGTCACGTCGGCGTCGGCGAGGGCATGTCGAAGCGGTCGAGGTAGCGGTCGATGAAGGCTTGAGCCTCCGCGTGGCCGCGGGTGATCCCGAGGCCTTGCTCCATCGTCAGAATGCGAGCGAGGCTGCCGACGATCATGGACATGACCACCGGCGGAAATTCCTTCGTGTCGACGCCGTTTGCACGCAGGGCCAGCGTCATGGCTGCCTCCTCCATGTCGCGGAAGCGGTCGGCGTATGCGACTAGTTCGCTGCGGATGGCCTTACGGTGATTCGCCAGCGCCATGAACTCCATCAGCAGCCGGCTCGCTTGCGCGCTGTTGAGCTGCCACAGCGTGTGCAATGGCTGGTCGTCGGTCAGCGCCTCACGCTGACGGTCCAGATTGGCTTCGCCCCCGGCCTGAAAGACTGCCAGGAACAAATCGTCCATGCTCGGGAAGTAGTAGTGCACCAACGCAGGCTTCACTCCGGCCTTGGCCGCGACCCGGCGCGATGTGGCCGAGGCGTAGCCCTCCTCAAGCATTATTTGGGCGGTCGCACGAATCAATGCGTCTCGGGTGGCCGAGTCGCGAGCTTTCGCTTTCGGAGAGGTCATGTCAGCACCCACTTTACGGCGTCCCGACGCATAGCTTACAATTTATTGGGCGATCGCCCAAATAGCTCCCCGGGAGAGTCATGACCACCACCGACGTCTACTACGACCCATACGACATCGACATCGTCACCGACCCGTACCCCACGTACGCGCGGCTGCGCGAGGAAGCGCCTGTCTACTACAACGAGCGCTACGACTTCTGGGCGTTGTCGCGCCATGCCGACGTGGAAAAGGCGCTGTCGAACTGGGAGACGTTCTCCAACCAGCGCAGCGACATCCTGGAGCTGATCAAGTCGGACTTCGACATGCCCAAGGGCGTGATGATGTTCGAAGACCCCCCGGTGCACACGATGCTGCGCGGACTGATGTCACGGGTGTTCACGCCGCGGCGGATGGCCGCGATCGAAGACCAGATTCGTCAGTTCTGCGTCAACTGCCTCGATCCGCTGGTCGGCTCCGGCGGGTTCGACATCATCGCCGAACTCGCTGCGATGATGCCGATGCGGGTGATCGGGATGCTGCTCGGAATACCTGAGTCAGAACAGATAACGGTGCGTGACGCCAACGACGCCAACTTGCGTACCAAACCCGGTGCGCCGATGAAAGTCGCGCAGGCCGACAAGATCGCCGACGGCCGCATCTACGCCGATTATGTCGAGTGGCGGTCCAAGAACCCCTCCGACGACTTGATGACGGCACTGCTCAATGTCGAGTTCACCGACGAAGACGGCGTGACACGCAAGCTCACGCGCAAGGAGATACTGCATTACACGCAAGTCGTCGCGGGTGCTGGCAACGAGACGACCGGCCGCCTGATCGGCTGGCTCGCCAAGGTGCTCGCTGAGCATCCCGACCAGCGCCGCGAAGTGGTCGACGACCGGTCACTGCTGCTGCGCGTGGTAGACGAGACCCTGCGTTTCGAGCCGACGGGCCCGCACGTCGCGCGTTACATGGCAAAGGATTTCGAGATCTACGACACCACGGTGCCCGCGGGCAGCGCGATGTTGTTGTTGTTCGGCGCCGCGAATCGTGATCCGCGTCGCTACGAGACCCCGGACGCCTTCGATATTCACCGCAACAACATCAGCCACATCACGTTCGGCAAGGGATTGCACTACTGCCTGGGCGCGAACCTGGCGCGGCTCGAAGGTCGTGTCGCGCTCGACGAACTGCTCAACCGCTGGCCCGAATGGGAGATCGACTACGACAGCGCGCAATTGGCGCCGACGTCGACGGTTCGCGGCTGGGAACGGCTGCGGATCGTGCTGCCTTAATCAGTCAGTTCGGCTAGCACCCTTGACGCGAACAGCTCCAGGGTTGCATCCGATGCCCGGTCATGCGTGAACAGCACGATGTGCCCAAAGCCGAGGTCTCGCAGTTCGCCTAGCCGATCGACGATTGCCGTCGGGGTGCCGATCAGGCCGCCCTCGTGCAGGCCGAATGCCGGTAGCCCGAACCGCCTTTCGGCGGTTTCGCGGACCTTGGGCAAAGAGGCGTCATTGGGGGCGAGTGCCATAACGGCTTCCACAGACAGCACGATGGACGCAGGGTCGCGGCCGATGTCTTCACAGCAGGACTGAAGCACCGCAAGTTTGTGCTCGAGCCCACCGAGTGCGTACGTCGGAACATTCCAGACATCCGCGTACCGCGCGACCAACGGCAAGGTGTACTTCTCGCCGACACCGCCCACGATGATCGGCGGACCAGGCTGTTGCACGGCTCCTGGCGCAATCGGCATGTCGCGCACCGCGTAATGTGTTCCGGCGAAATCGATTCGCTGCTCGGCGAAGGCCTGGCTCAGGATCTCCAGCGTCTCGCCGAGCCGCGCCGACCGCTCGGCGAAGGTTCCCCATTCCAGGCCCAGGCGGTTGTGCTCGTCCTCAATCGAACCGCTGCCGATGCCCAGCGCAAGCCGGCCCGCCGAGATCTGGTCGAGTGTCGTGACCATCTTGGCCAGCACCGCCGGGTGGCGAAACTGGTTGCACAACACCATGTGTCCAACCCGCAGTCGTTCGGTGCGGCTCAGTAGCGCGGTGGCCAACGTCCACGCCTCCAAGGACGCGATCTCGGGCATACCCGGGCCGTACAGGTGGTCGTACAGCCACAACGACCCGATGCCCAGTTCCTCGCAGCGCAGCGCGCGGTGCAACACATCCTGATACGAGAAGCCCATCTGCGGCACATACACGCCGACGTCTAGGCCAGTCATGACAGCGCAGCGGCGATCCGGCGCCATTGGTCGCGGGGAAAGGCCCTCTGGTCGGCGCCCAGCGCCTGGATGCAGACGTGGTCGGCACCCGCCGACTGGTGCTCTCTGACCCGACTGACAACCGCCTCCTCGTCCCCCCACACGATGATCGCGTCGAACAGCCGGTCACTCACCGCCTGCAGGTCCTCGGTTGAGAACCCAAGTCGCAGCAGGCTATTGGTGTAGTTGGGCATCGCCAGATAGGACCGAAGCCAATCCGCGCCGATGGCTCGGGCGGTGTCACGGTCGTCGCAAAGAATGACCGTCTGTTCCGGCAGCAGCAGCGGACCCTCACCGAGCGCGCCCCGGGCCGCCGCAGTGTGCTCGGGCGTGACGAGGTAGGGATGCGCGCCCGCCGCGCGGGATGCCGACAACGCCAGCATCTTCGGCCCGAGCGCGGCAAGCACCCGTCGGTCGATCGGCACGGGTTGCTCTGCGCTGTCCAACCCGTCCAGGAACGACGCCGTCGCCGCCAGCGGCTTGCGATACCTGCCCGGCTCCTTCGAGTCGATCAGCGGCGCGTGGCTGACGCCGATACCAAGCAGGAACCGATCACCGTGCTCGGCAGTGAGCGACGCATAGGAGGATGCGACATCCGCGGGTGTATGCATCCACAGGTTGAGGATGCCCGTTGCGATCACAGCCTCCTGCGTGGAGTCGAGCAGGTGCTGAACCGAGTCCAGCACTGACCGACCGCCGACGTCGGGAATCCACAGCACCGAGTACCCGAGCTCTTCCAGCTCCGCGGCGGCCTCGGCTGACTGATTCTTGTCGCCGTACCGCAGTTGTGAACTCCAAACACCGACTCCTGCAATCTGCACGCCTCAGACGGTAACGTGATTCTCCGGATATGAGAACTGGAAGTTGTGCCGGCAAGGTCGCGTTGGTGACGGGCAGCAGCCGTGGCTTGGGCAAGTCCATTGCGCAACGCCTGGCGGCGGAAGGTGCCACGGTCGCGCTGACCGCCCGCACCATGTATCCCGACCCGAAATACCAAGGGTCGCTTCGCCAGACGCATGACGAGATCACCGCCGACGGAGGCGCGGCGGTGGCCGTTCCGGCCGACCTGTCGAAGTCCGACGAGCGCGAGCGCCTCTTCAGCCAGATCACCGAGCGTGTCGGCGCGCCCGACATCCTTGTCAACAACGCTGCAGTGACGTTCTTACGCCCGCTGGATGCGTTTCCCGAGCGCCGGGTGCGGCTGATGATCGAGATGCATGTGCTGGCACCGCTGCACCTCGCGCAGTTGGCCATCCCCGCGATGCGAGAACGTGGCCGCGGCTGGATCCTCAACGTCACGTCCGTCGGCGGCGACCTGCCCGACGGGCCGCCGTTCTCCGAATTCGACCGGATCGCAGGATTCGGCATCTACGGCACCGTGAAGGCCGGCCTGAACCGGCTCACGAAAAGCCTCGCCGCCGAGCTGTACGACGCCGGCATCGCGGTCAACGCCGCCGCGCCGACGAACCCCGTCGCCACACCCGGTGCCGGCACATTGGATCTGGCCAAGACCGACACCGAGGACATCGAGCTGATCACACAGACGGCACTGGCGCTGTGCACCGGCGATCCGAAGACGATGACCGGGCGCATAGCGCACACGCAGTCGTTCCTGCGCGAAATCGGTTGGCTGCATTAACCGCGTTCGATACCGGCGAGCTTGTCGGCGAACTTGGCCTCTGCCGCCTCACGAAGCCGCAGCAGGTGCTCCGATGGGAACATGTCGGGCGCCGGCTTGCGATCCTTGAGCAGCTCACGCGCGAGCGTGACCTTGTGTACCTCAGTTGGCCCATCGGCCAGCCCGAGCACGAACGATTCGACAAGGTGCTGCACGAATGGCATTTCGTGCGTCGTGCCCAGCGACCCGTGCAGCTGCAGCGCGCGCGCAGACACGTCATGCAACACCTTCTGCATCATCGCCTTGACCGCCGAGATGTCGGCACGCACCGCCTTGTAGTCGTTGTGCCGATCGATCTTCCATGCCGTCTGCAGCGTCAGTAACCGGAACGCCTCGATCTCCATCCACGAGTCGGCGACCATCTCCTGGACAAGCTGTTTGCTGCTGAGCTGCTCGCCCTGCGTGTACCGCGAGACCGCACGCTCACAAAGCATGTCGAAGATGCGCCGCACCAGCCCGACGGTGCGCATCGCGTGGTGAATACGGCCGCCACCGAGCCGGGTTTGCGCTACGACGAAAGCCCCACCCCGCGGACCAAGCATGTGATCTGCGGGCACCCGCACATTCTCGTAGCGCACGTAACCTTCGCGCCCGCCGCCCAGCGGTTGATACCCCATCCCGACGTCGCGCAGCACGTTGATGCCGGGCGTCTCAGCGGGGACGACAAACATCGAATGTCGTTGATAGGGCGGTGCATCCGGGTCAGTGACAGCCATGACGATCAGAAACGACGCCATCGACGCGAACGACGAGAACCACTTCTCACCGTTGATCACCCAGTCATCACCGTCGTGCACGGCGGTGGTGGTGAACACTTTGGGGTCGGCGCCGCCCTGCGGCTCGGTCATCGAGAAACAGGACACGATACGGTTGTCCAAAAGTGGCTCCAGATAGCGCTGCTTCAGCTCTGGCGTGCCGTAGTGCGCGAGGATCTCGCTGTTGCCGGAGTCCGGCGCCTGCGATCCGAAAACAATTGGTGCGCATTCAGAACGGCCGAGGACCTCGTTGAGCAGCGCAAGTTTCACCTGACCGTGGCCCGGCCCGCCGAGATGCGGTCCGAGATGGGTCGCCCACAGGCCGCGCTCTTGACTATCTGCTGCAGCGGGGGGATGAGAGCTTGGCGCACAGGGTCATTGAGGTCGTGTGACTCCTCGATGATCAAATCGATCGGTTCGCACTCGGTGCGAACAAAATCGTTCGCCCAGAGCAGTTGCGCGTCCCACTCCGGGTCGGTGGAGAAGTCCCACGCCACTACGAGTCCTTCCATGTTCTGCGCCGGGCCGCCGCGTCGTCAGTTGCGTGACTGAGCACCTGGTTGCGGTTCTCCAATTCAAGCGCCGCCGCGAGTCCCGCGGCGTCGGCGTTGACTTGCAGCGCGCGTTTGGTGAGGCGAACACCGAGGGGGGCCAGTTTTGCGATCGCAGTGGCGATTTCGATCGCACAGTCCAGTAGGGCGTCTGGTTCGACGAGCCGGCTCACCAGGCCTCGCCGGTCCGCTTCTCCAGCGGACACAGTACGGCCAGTCATCATCCACTCCGACGCGACGCTGAGCCCGACGATTCGGGGTAAGTAGTAGCTCATCCCCATCTCGGCACCTGACAGACCGAGAAGAATAGCGGCATTACCGAACGTCGCGGTCGTCGAGCAGATCCTGATGTCGGCGGCGAGGCACAGGGCCAGGCCAGCACCGACACACGGGCCGTTGACGGCCGCGACTACCGGTTGCGGCAAACCCGCAATCGCTTGCGGCAGTGCGGCCATCGCCTCTTGGAACCGCAGGCGGGTGATCGCGGGATCGTCCGCATCGGGTACCGAAGGGCCGAAGTCGCGGAGGTCGAGACCGGAGCAGAATCCTCGGCCGGCGCCGGTGAGGATGACGGCGCGGACGGCATCGTCGGCGGCCAGCGCCGCGAAGGTCTGGCTCAGTTCGGCCAGCACGACTTCGTTGATCGCGTTGAGAAGTTCCGGGCGGCTGAGCCGCACCATGGCCACACCGTCATGCGGCGTGCTGAGCTCGAGTGTCTTCGCGTCGACGATCCACGAGTCGCTGATGTCGAACTCCCTTGTTTCGCGGGCAGCGAAATCGTATTCGTCCCCGACGGATTGAGGCAATCCGCACCGGAAGTTGCCCGGAGGCGGGCCAGTCAGTCTCGCACATCCGTTCGATCCATGACGCCGCCCGCCCGCCCGAATTTGTGCCGTCCCGGATGGATGACTGCCGTGCCGCGGGGAACTACTTCCCTGCGGGGCCGAGCCCAAACCGCTTGGCCCCGAGTAGGAAGGAGCGAAATGAGCACTGTTCATTCCATCGAGCAGCATCCAGACATCCTGGCGTTGCGGGCCGACTACGACCGCAAGGCGGAAACGCCCATCAGCCAGGCCACGTTCGGGCTGACCTTGCTCACCGCCGTATATGCGGCTGTCTCGCCGTGGATTGTCGGTTTCGACGCCACATCCCGACTGACGGTCAACAATCTGATCGTAGGGTTGACCGTGGCCGTCTTGGCGCTGGGTTTCGGGTCGGCTCTGGACCGCACGCACGGGATCGCCTGGACGCTACCGCTTTTGGGTGTGTGGCTGATCGTCTGTCCGTGGATTTTGCGCGGGGTCAATCCCACCGCGGGCATGATCTGGTCGAATGCATGGTCGGGCGGACTCATCGTGGCCTTGGGGTTGGTCGCGTTGTACTTCGCCCGCGTGCACCATCAGCACAGTCAGTGATTCGCGGCGCCGGCCGGCCGGGAACGTCCGACCGGACCGGCCCCAAACTGGAGAGCACAGGCGATGAGCATTTCGGGTGCCACTGACGACCACCGCATCTCTCGCGCCTACCAACAGGTGAAGCGCGCCAGAGTCAATGGCGATTACCAGGCAATCATGCGATGGATGACAGTCGTTGACCGCCTGCTCGACGAGCGGCTCGCTCGGCAGATAACGTGCCCGGATACCGCGCGCCGCAAGGCATCCGCCGCCGTCTAGCCGATGAACTTGTCGGCGAACCGCTCGATCGGTTCGCGATAGCGCTCGACGTCCGGGCCGGCATCCACCTCGGGCCACGGGAGGCACATCAATGCGGTGATGCCAATGTCCTCGGCCCGCTTGTATAGATCGGACGATGGCGGCTCGAGGAGCGCCAGCAGGATCTCGAACGGCTCGCTCTCGCGGCCGTATTGGCGGCGCAACTGCTTGAGCTTCTCGACGTAGCCGACCGCCGTGTCCCAGGGGTACGCGTAGCCCACCCAGCCGTCGCACAGCGACGCCGCCCGGCGCAACGCGGCGTCGGACTCACCGCCGCACAGGATCGGCACCGGCGCCGGCGGATGCGGCTCGACCATCATCTCGGGCACCTCGTAGTACTTTCCGCTCCAAGACACCCAGCCGCCGCGCCACAACGCCCTCAGCGCGGGAATCATCTCGTCGAGCCGCTTGCCGCGGTTGCCGAACTCCTGTCCCATCAACTCGAATTCTTCTCGCATCCAACCGATCCCGGCGGCCAGCGACACCCTGCCCTGCGATATCACCGATGCAGTCGCGACCTGCTTTGCCACCTCCAGCAGCGGGCGCGCGGGAGCCACGTACACCGCGTTGGAGAACCGCAGCCGCGTGGTGACCGCAGCCATCGCACCGATCAGCACCCAGGAGTCCGGCCATGCGGTGTCGGGAGGCCACATCGGCTTGCCAGACGGCGACGGGTACGGCGACCGCAACTCGCGCGGGTAGATCAGATGATCCGAGCACACCACCCCGTCGAAGCCGGCCTCGTCGAGCATCGCGGCCACCGCGACCGCATCCGTCGCATCCATGAACGCAGTACCGGACCAAAACTGCACTAGTCGAGCACCTCGCGCCCGATAGTGCCGGCGGCCGACGCGGCCGGGAAGCCGGCGTACGCGGCGGAGTGGTAGATCACCTCTTCCAGTTCTTCCCGCGTCAGGCCGTTACGCAGGGCGATCGGCAGATGCAGGCGCAGCTCGCCCTCGGCGCGGAGCGCGATCAGGATGCCGAGGGTCACGAGACTGCGTGAGCGCCAGTCCAATCCGGGACGCGTCCACACTCGGCCGAACACGCAGTCGAGCCTCTCCTCGAGCAGCCCCTCAGCGAATGCACCGGACTTCGGCAATTCACCTTCGTCGCCGAAAGGCAAGCCCGGAAGCAGCTTTCGTAGCACGTCCATACCTTGTTGACGGGTGGTGGCCATGGCTGTCCTCTCTAGAAATGGAAACGGGCACGCACGTCGGGCGGCGGGATCGGGCAGGTGTCGTAACGCCCGAACACCCGGTACCTGATGGCGGCGAAGCGGTCGTAAAACCAGTCACGCAGCGGCCGGGGGATCAGGCGGGTCGCCTCGAGCACCTTCCACGGACCGCCCAAGTAGTCCACCACCCGCAGCGCCGCCGCGGAGCGGACGCTGACCTTCTCATCGCCGCCGCCTGGGTCGTCGACGAACACCACCGAGTCGACGCCTTGCAAGCTTTGGTGGCGCGCGATGACGGATCTGGCATAGTCGCTGTCCAGCGCCGCGAACCGCAGCGTGCCGCGGCGGTCGTAGCGCAGAATCGTCCGCACTCCCCGGTTACAGAAGCCGCAGACGCCGTCGTACAGGAGAACTGGTGCCGACATTTGCTGCCACACTAGCCACATGGCCGACGACGCGCTGGACGAGCTGTACTGGGTGAAACCGGAAGAGTTCACCGCGACGCGCTCGCGTCTCGCTGCGGCCGCCAAGAATCGCGGAGACACCGATGCCGCCAACGAGATCTCGAATTCTCGTAAACCGACCACCGCCGCATGGACGGTCAACCGGCTGGCGCTCAGTCGCGCGACGACGGCGCAGCGCCTCGCCGATCTCCGCGAGCGCTTACGTAAAGCGCACTCCGAGATGGACGGCGTGCGGATCAGGGAGCTGTCGGCGGAGCAGCGCAAGCTGATCGACGAGCTCGCCCGGGCTGCGTACGACGCCGCGGAGCTCAACAATCCGTCGGCGGCGCTCCAGGAAGACGTCACCGGCACGCTGCAGGCTGCGATAGCCGACCCAGACGTCAACGCACGGCTGGGCAGGCTGACCAAAGCCGAAAGCTGGTCGGGCTTCGGCGATTTCGTGGTCGCGGAGCAAGCGGCCCCCCCGGAACGCCCAAAGCCGCCGCGGACGCGCGACCGCGTTGCCGCGGCAGAAAAGGCCAAAGCGGACGCAGACGAATTGCTGTCGATCCGCCAAGCCGAGGTTGTCGCGGCCCGCCGGCGCCACGAGGAAGCCGAGCGTGAGCTGAAGGCCGCGGAGGCCGCGTGCGAGAAGGCCAGAACCGCCAGTCGTGAGGCGGGGGAACGCGTCAAGGACGCGCAAAAAGCGAACTAGCCGCGCCGCGGGTCAGTCCACGCCGATCGTGACTTCGGTCGACTTGATGAAGACGGTCGCCTGCTGGCCGGCCTCCAGTCCGAGGTCCAGAGCGGCATCCTTGGTGATCGATGACGTCACCACCTGGTCTCCGCCGTCGAGGCGCACCTTCACCGTCGCCATGACGGTGCCGAGGTTGACCTCCGTGATGGTGCCGGACAACTGGTTGCGGGTAGATAGGCGCATGGAGTCAGGTTAGGCGCGCCCACCGCTGACCGGCGCATCCGCCCCCGGCTGCTTGATGAACACACTGACGTAGCAGATCAGCCCGTCGTCACCGGTCTCGAACAGGATGCATTCCGGGTACGAGGCGGGGTTGCCGCCGACGTCGAACGTCTCGGTCAACTCGACGAACCACACCCGCTCTGACGCCTGCCAGATCCGCCGAATGTCGACGGAGTAGTTCTGCAGCGCGGTGAGGATGCCGCGCAGGAATGCGACGTAGGGCTGCTTACCCTCGACCACGTCGCAGAATGGGCCTTCCCTCACGATGCCGTCGTCGGTGATGGTGGCAGCCAACGCATCCCAGTCGTGCGCGGCCATGGCCGCCAGATATCGCTCGACCACATCGCCGCGCATGAAGCTCAGTTCTTCCCGTGCTTGGCGTGCCAGTCCGCCTGCATGGCCAGCAGCGCCATCACCGGTAGTTTCGGCGTCTGTGGGTCGAGCTCACGGTACCTCTGATAGACGTTGACGACGGCGCGCTCAGCGTCAAGCCAGTTGGCGTACTCGCCCAAGTCAATGGTGTCA
>DATBFF010000258.1:0-2744 GCA_036558625.1 Mycobacterium sp.
TGCCTTGTGCGGATCGGTACCGCGCATCAGGTGCGTGAGGATAAGCTGCTTCGCGCCCGCTTGGCGAGCCTGCCGACCCACGTCTCGGGCGGTGTTGAGGGTACCTTTGAGGTCTGCCGGGACCTCGTCCACATAGGACGCCTCGGCGACGAACAGATCCACGTCCCGGGCCAGCTCCACCGTGTCCGGATGGGGCCCGGCGTCGCCGGTGTAGGCGAAGATTTCCCCGCCGGCGCGCAGCCTCACCCCCGCGTTCGGCCGCGAATGCGGAAGCATGCGAATCTCGCCGGCAAACGGCCCGATGCCGAGCGGCTCGCCGACCCTTATGTGGTGCAGGTCAATCGCGGCGTCGAGCATGCCCGGCCGGTCGAGGGCCAGGACCGCGTCCAGGGCACCGGGCAACGCGTATACGGGAAGTCTTGGCGCCGGCTCGTCCCGGAGCGCGCGGGCGCGCAGGAGTGGATTGAGGTCCGCGCAGTGGTCCGGGTGCCCGTGCGTGATGTAGACGGCGTCGACCTCATGCGCGTCGATGTGCTTGAGCAGCTCCGGCACGACGGCGTAGCCGGCGTCGACGAGGAGCCGGTATCCGTCGTGTTCGAGGAGGAAGCCGCTGCAGGCGCGCCCGGCCTCCGGGAATGCCCCGCACGCACCAAGAACCGTCAGCCGCACAACTCCTTGTCTACCAGACGCCGCTCGGTGCCCGTCTCTCGCGCGGCCGGTAGGCCGTACGCCAGCAGCATCAAGTGATCGTGGTGGCGAATTGCTGCTATAGAGCCTGTGTCTGAACCTGATCGCTATCGATCTGTTATGGCGGCCGACGGCGTGGCGAAGATCAAATAGGGCGGACTCTTGGTAGGCAACGGGTTCCTACTCCTCCTGCCACCAAGAGTCCGCCTTGCCATTGAACACTGTTGCCGCGCCGCCCGCCGCGCCGCCCACCGACCGTCCCGCTGGATGCGACTGCGGTTGCCGCACTCGGGCCCGCCGCTACCCGACCGACACCACCGACGCCCAATGGAGCGTGCTGCAACGGCTGCTGCCCACCCCGGCCTGCCAGCAACCGGCCGGTGGCCGGCCCGAACGCCACCACCGCCGGGCGATCATCGACGCGATCTTCTACGTGGTCGACAACGGCATCAAATGGCGGGCCCTGCCCGCCGACTTCCCACCCTGGCGCACCGTCTACGGCTTCCTGGCCCGCTGGTCGGACAACCTGGCCACCATCGCCCTGACCGACCGGCTGCGCGCCGAGCTGCGCACCGCCCTGGGCCGCAACCCGCAACCGAGCGCCGGCTGCGTCGACTCCCAGTCCGTGGCCGAGACCGCCGAGGCCACCGTGCCGAACCGGACCAGCGGCTTCGACCCCTACAAACGCATCAACGGCCGCAAACGCCACATCCTCGTGGACACCCTCGGCCTGCTCGTCTGCGTCGTCGTGACCGCCGCCAACGTCGCCGACCAACACGCCGCCCGCGCCCTGCTGCGCGACGCCACCCGCCACGGCATCCGCCACCTCTGGGCCGACAAGGGCTACCAGGTCGACAAACTCATCACCGCCGCCAAACACTTCCTCGGCATCACCCTGCACATCGTGCTACGACCCACCACCCACACCGGCCGAGGCCACGGCTTCCACACCCTTCCCCGCCGCTGGGTCGTGGAACGCACCTTCGCCTGGATCAGCCGACGCCGCCGCTGCGCCCGCGACTACGAACGCCGCACCGACCACCACGAAACCATGGTCCACTGGGCCGCCATCCTCACCATGACCCGCCGCCGCGCCCGCCTCCCATAACACAACCCACCCAACAAGGTTCAGACACAGGCTCTATAACGACAATTCGCCACCACGATCAACAATGCGGACGAGCACACGTGTGCAGGCCGGCGCGGCAACGGTCCGAGCACGCGACGCGCCAAGCTCCGGCAAGCGCTCAAGCACGCGGCATCGTGCCAGGACGACCACTTGGCGGTGCGCGTCGTCTCACCGGCCGACTAGATCGGCCACCGTGAATAGCAGGCGCAAGACAGCGGTCGATCCGCCGCGGCGACACGCCGATGAAATGTCGGCACTGCGGCCACCGTCTGCGGCCGAGCGGGTTGGATCGACCACCGTCCATGTTGGACATGTGAACGTCGGACGTTTTGTGTTGGGGCGTAACGACAGTGTGAGCGTGGACACACTCGTCACGTTGGCGAAAGCGCGTCTCGTCTGCACGGAGGACGGCTTTGCCGCGCGGAAGTCGGGCCAAATAAGCGCTTTCCCCCGCTCAGGCTGAGGCGTTTCTCAGGAACCCCTAGGGGTTGCTCTCCTACTGGAACCGCAGGGGAAGGTGTTCGGATTCATGATGCGCGAGCCCGGTGGGCTGGGCGAGCATGTTGACGACGATTCTTACCTTCGGGGGGCTCACCATGACCAGGTCCGTCGCCAACGTGATATCGGGGCGCTGGATTAAGTATGTCTTCATCGTCTTCTGGCTCGCCGTCGTCGCGCTCGCCGGGCCGCTGTCCGGCAAGCTGACCGGCGTCGAGAAGAACGATGCCAAGTCCTGGCTGCCGGGCGGCGCGGAGTCGGTCCAGGTGCTCGACGTGCAGTCGAGCTTCACGTCGCCGAACACCATCCCGGCCGTCGTCGTCTACGAGCGAAAATCCGGGCTCACGCCGGCCGACCTGCAAAAGCTGAAGGACGACGCGACAGCGTTCGGGCAGACGGCCAACCTGGACGGGAAGGTCGCCGGACCGAT
>DATBFF010000259.1:0-20913 GCA_036558625.1 Mycobacterium sp.
CGGGGAAGCCTGCGGCTACTGCCCAGCGCGATGACCGTCACGGCGATCTGCCTGGCGCTGACGTCGGTCAAGCTCGCCCACGACGGCCAGGTGACGCCCGCGCTCGCGCTGTTGGCCGGGGCCGCGGTCCTCGACGCGCTCGACGGCCGCATTGCCCGCGTGCTCAACGCGACGTCGCGGATGGGTCAGGAGATCGACTCGCTCGCCGACGCGGTGAATTTCGGTGTGGCGCCGGCGTTTATCGTCTACTGGACACTGCTGTCGCACTCGCGGGTGGGCTGGATTGTCGTGCTGCTGTATGCGGTCTGCATCGTGCTGCGGCTGGCCCGGTACAACGCCGCGCTCGATGAAGTGCAGCCGCCCTATGAGAAGGAGTACTTCGTCGGTATGCCGGCACCGGCCGGTGCGATCGGTGCGATCGGACCACTGGCCGCCAAGATGCAGTTCCCCGGCGGGTGGTGGGACACCGGGTGGGCGGAGTGGACGGTGATTGTCTGGATGATCGGCGTCTCACTGCTGGTCGTCAGCGCCATCCCGATGCGCAAGGTGCACACCTTCGCGATCTCGCAGAACATGGCGGTGCCACTGCTCGCGGTGCTCGCCGCCCTTGTCGCAGCGTCGATCTTCTACGGCTACCTCGTGCTCATGGCCATCATCGTCGCCTACGTCATCCATATCCCGTTCGCGGTGCGCACCAAGCGCTGGATCGCGAACCATCCTGAGGTGTGGGACTTCAAGCCGCGGCAGCAGCGGGCGCAGCGACGGCAGATCCGGCGCGCGCAGCCGCACCGACGGTCGGTCGCGCGGCTCGGGCTGCGCCGGCCACAACGCTGATGGCGCCCCCGAATGTCGCCGGGCCGGCGGCTCCGTCCCTCACTCTGACCGCGCGTCTGAATACCGCGGCCGTCGACACCCGCCGCGGAGTGGTCCGGCTGCATGCGGAAGCCATTGCCGCCCTTGGCATTCGAGAGTGGGACGCTGTTTCGCTGACAGGCTCTCGTAGCACAGCCGCGGTGGCCGGCGTGGCCAGCCCAGACGTTCCGGCCGGCACCATCCTGCTTGACGACGTGACGCTGTCCAACACCGGACTGCGCGAGGACACCGCCGTGATCGTGGCACCGGTGACGGTGTACGGGGCGAAGTCGGTGACGCTGTCCGGTTCGAACCTGACCCGCAAGGTGTCGCCGGCGACATTGCGACTTGCGCTGCTGGGCAAGGTGATGACCGTCGGTGACACGGTGTCGCTGCTGCCACGCGACCTCGGCCCGGGCACGTCGACGTCGGCGGCGAGTTCCGCGCTGGCCTCGTCGGTGGGCATCACGTGGACGTCGGAGCTGCTCACCGTCACCGGCACCGATCCCGCCGGGCCGGTCAGCGTGCAACCGAACTCGTCGGTGACGTGGGGTGAGGGTGTCACGACGGCGCCGCACCGGGTTACGTCGGTGCCGTCGGAAGCACCACCGTTGAACGTCGACGACCTCAAGGGAGCCGAGGCGCAGGCGGGCCGCCTCACCGAATGGCTCAAGCTCGCGTTGGACCAGCCCCAGCTGCTCGAAAAGCTCGGGGCCACAGCCAATCTCGGTGTGTTGATCTCGGGGCCGGCCGGCGTCGGCAAGGCTGCGCTGGTGCGGGCAGTATGCGCCGGACGCCGACTCGTCGAACTCGACGGCCCCGACGTCGGCGCGCTCGCCGCCGAGGACCGGCGAAACGCCGTCGCCGACGCGGTGGCCACAGTCCGCGACGGCGGCGGCGTGCTGCTGGTGACCGACATCGACGCACTGCTGCCGACGCCGGCGGAACCGGTCGCCACGCTGATCCTCGGCGAATTGCGTTCAGCGGTGGCAAGTCCGGGCGTCGCATTCATCGCGACGTCGCAGAAGCCCGAAGCGCTGGATCCGCGGCTGCGCGCACCGGACCTCTGCGACCGCGAACTCGGCCTGAGCCTGCCCGACGGAGCCACCCGCAAGGCGCTGCTCGAAGTGCTGCTGCGCAATGTGCCGGCCGAGAATCTCGATCTCGACGTGATCGCTGAACGCACACCGGGTTTCGTGCGCGCCGACCTTGCCGCGCTGGTGCGCGAGGCGGCGCTGCGGGCGGCGGCACGGGCCAGCGACGACGGTAAGCCCCCGGCGCTCATACAGGACGACTTCACCGGAGCACTGACGGTGATCCGCCCGCTTTCGCGGTCGGCGACCGAGGAAGTGGCGGTCGGCGGGGTGACGCTCGACGACGTCGGCGACATGGCCGAGACCAAGCAGGCGCTCACCGAAGCGGTGCTGTGGCCACTGCAGCATCCAGACACGTTCTCCCGGTTGGGTATTGCCCCTCCTCGCGGGGTGCTGCTGTACGGGCCGCCCGGGTGTGGCAAGACGTTCGTGGTGCGGGCGCTGGCCAGCTCGGGCAAGTTGTCGGTGCACGCGGTCAAGGGCGCCGAGCTGATGGACAAATGGGTGGGCGCATCAGAGAAGGCGGTGCGCGAACTTTTCCGGCGGGCCCGCGATTCGGCGCCGTCGCTGGTGTTCCTCGACGAGATCGACGCACTCGCCCCGCGTCGCGGCCAGAGCTTCGACTCCGGCGTCACCGACCGGGTGGTGGCCGCATTGCTGACCGAACTCGACGGCATCGAGCCGCTACGCGACGTCGTCGTGCTGGGCGCCACCAACCGCCCTGACCTGATCGACCCGGCATTGCTGCGGCCCGGGCGTCTTGAACGGCTGGTGTTCGTCGAACCACCCGACGCAGCGGCCCGCGGCGAAATCCTGCGCACTGCAGGCAAATCTGTGCCGCTGTCGGCTGACGTCGACCTCGCGGCGCTGGCGGCCGACCTGGACGGGTACAGCGGCGCCGACTGCGTCGCACTGCTGCGGGAGGCGGCGCTGACGGCGATGCGGCGTTCGATCGACGCGGCCGATGTCACCGCCGCCGACATCGCGACCGCACGGCAGAACGTCCGCCCGTCGCTGGATGCCGCGCAGGTCGAGTCGCTGCGCGCGTTCTCCGCGGCGGGCTAGGTCTTCGGGTTCGTCACCCAGGTGCCGTCGGGTTGTCGGTCCACGCGGGTGGCCTGCGTTACGGCGGCCACCCGGAACGGCCGATCGTGGTCGGTGATCGTCGTGCGACCCTGCTTGCCGTCTGAGGTCCAGTTCAACGTCGCGGTCCATTCGCAGGTGCAACTCGTCGTGATGGCCGCCAAATGCCAGACCTCAGGCTCGGAATTGGTCACTTGGTGGGGGAGGTCGACCGGACGTTTTGGCTCTTGTCCTTCGGGCAAGAAACCCTCGTCCGGCAAGGCGGTGACTGACACGGGGTTTGCGTCCAAACCCGCGCGGAATTGGTAGGGACGCAGCCCGCCGCATCCACCGACGATGTTGGCATACGTGCCGCGCAGCGGTTCGGAGCGGGACACCACGTCCACCGAAATGCTGTTCACCACAACGACATGTCCCTTGAGACCCTGCACAGTGACCGCGACATAGTTGCCGCTCGCCGGTATGCCACCGTTGGTGGCGGCCCATGCGTCCTTGTTCTCGTCCACCCGGGGCACCGGTAGCTCCTGCGGAGTCTTGGCGAAAACCCACCCTTCACCGCCCGTGCATGCTTCTGCAGGCGATGGAAGGCTGACGGCGGCCGAAATGTATTGCTCGGGGTTGATTTTGCCGGTGAACCAATGCCCGGTCCACCCGGCCGCCCATGCGACGAGCGGGACGACGACGGTAGTCGTCAACACACCGCCTAACCAGACCCGGTACTTTTTCCAGTACCTCTTCCAGCGGCTCTCCGGCTGGGGTGTGGTTGTCACCCTTTGATTATTCGCCGAATCTACGGTTGTTGATGCGTTTCCGCGGCTTTCGTGTCGACAACCGTAGCTCGACGAGCAATTACGCACTGCCGCAGCGGCTTCCGTGGCATGACCGGCCCACGCCACGTAGCAGTCCGGCGACGTGCGGGTGCCATCAGAACCCGTGGGGCACCCGCAGACGTTAGGTTGGAGAGCACATGGGTGTCTCCGGTTTGGTATGGGGCCTGACGATCCTCGGCATCGTCGGGCTCGTGGCCTTCGACTTCGTATTCCACGTCCGTAAGGCCCACGTGCCCACGCTGAAGGAAGCGGGCACCTGGTCGGCGGTCTACGTCGGCATTGCCGTGCTGTTCGGCGTCGGTGTTCTGGTGCTCGGCGGCACAGCCGCGGGCGGGGAGTACTTCGCCGGCTACGTCACCGAGAAGGCGCTGTCCGTCGACAACCTGTTCGTCTTCCTCGTCATCATCGGCAGCTTCCGAGTCCCCCGCGAGGACCAGCAGAAGGTGCTGCTGTTCGGCATAGTCTTCGCGCTGATCGCCCGTACCGGGTTCATCTTTCTCGGTGCCGCGCTCATCAACGCCTTCGCGTGGGTCTTCTATGTGTTCGGGCTGATCCTGTTGCTCACCGCCGGCAACGTCCTCAATCCGCACCGCGACGACGACTCCGACAATCCCGACAACTTCGTCATCCGGCTGACCAAGAAGGTCATCCACACCACCGAGCACTACGACGGCGACAAGTTGTTCACTGTCGCCAACGGCAAGCGGGCGTTGACGCCGATGTTGTTGGTCATGGTGGCGATCGGCGGCACGGACATTCTGTTCGCTCTCGACTCGGTGCCCGCGATCTTCGGGCTCACCCAGAACGTCTTCATCGTCTTCACCGCGACGGCGTTCTCCCTGCTGGGTCTGCGACAGCTCTACTTTTTGATCGACGGCTTACTGGATCGGCTCATCTACCTTTCCTACGGCCTGGCGGCGATCCTTGCGTTCATCGGCGTGAAGCTGATCCTGCATGCCTTGCATGAGAACAACGTCCCGTTCATCAACAGCGGTGAGCCGGTAGAAGTCCTCGAGATCAGCACCGGCCTGTCGCTGGTGGTGATCATCGCCGTCCTCGTCGTCACGGTGTTCGCCTCGCTGTTCAGCCGCAGAGGCAAAGCCCAGACGGCGATCAACAATGCCCGTCGCCACGCCAAGGCCTACCTTGACTCGGAGTACACCCACGACCCGGCCGAACGCGAGCGCATCTTCAGGATGCTGCTGGGCGAGCGGGATCACATACTTGCGCTCGGCCCGAAGTACCGGCAGCTGGTGCGTGACGAGCCGGCCCTGATGGAGCTGCTCGATGCGGCGGCCGACAAACATGACCAAGCCGTCGAGCGCGGCGAGGCCGAGCCGTTCACCCGCAAAGGGCTGACGCGGGAAGGCCCCGCATAGCATCGGGTTGACATGCTCGCCATCCTGCTCGCCCATGCGCTTGCGGCCGCGGTGGCGCCGCTGCTGGTGTACCGGTGGGGCCGGATGGCGTTCTATCCGTTGGCCGCCGTTCCGGCCGCGTCGCTGGTGTGGGTCGTCCTGAACTGGCCGCGGGACGGTCACGTCGCGAACGTGCGCTTGGGGTGGGTGCCCGACATTCACATGAACCTCGACCTGCGCTTCGATGCGCTGTCGGCGGTGATGGCCGCGCTGGTATTGGGGATCGGCGCGCTGGTGCTGTTCTACTGCGCCGACTACTTCCACCACCGCGACGAGCACAGGACTGTCTGTTCTTCGCGCAAGCGGCTCATCACCGAGCCCCGGCTGCCCGGTTTCGCCGCTGCGCTGGTCGCGTTCTCGGGTTCGATGTTCGGCCTGGTGGTCAGCGACAACACCGTGCTGCTGTATGTGTTCTGGGAGCTGACCACGGTGTTGTCGTTTCTCCTCGTCGGCCACTACGCCGAGCGGGCCACCAGCCGCCGCGCGGCGATGCAAGCGCTTCTCGTCACCACCGCCGGCGGGCTGGCGATGCTGGTCGGCATCATCATCTTGGGCGAGACTGCCCGCACCTACCTGCTGTCGGAGCTCATCACCCACCCGCCGTCGGGTGTGGCGACAAGCGTCGGGCTCGCCCTCGTCCTCGTCGGCGCGATCAGCAAGTCAGCGCTGGTGCCGCTGCATTTCTGGCTTCCCGGCGCGATGGCTGCGCCGACCCCGGTCAGCGCCTACCTGCACGCGGCCGCGATGGTGAAAGCCGGCGTCTATCTGGTCGCGCGGCTGACACCCGGGTTCGCCGACGCGCCGCCGTGGCGCCCGACGGTGGTGATCCTCGGGCTCGGCACGCTGTTGCTCGCGGGCTGGCGCGCGGTCCGCGAGTACGACCTCAAGCTGATCCTCGCGTTCGGAACCGTCAGCCAGCTCGGCTTCATCACTGTGATGGTCGGGGCCGGTGGCGGCGACATGATGCTGGCCGGACTGGCGCTGCTGTGCGCGCACGCGTTGTTCAAGGCAACCCTGTTCATGGTCGTCGGGATCGTCGACCACTCCACCGGCACCCGCGACATCCGCCGGCTGGCGGGGCTCGGCCACAAAAACCGGTCGCTGTTCGTCGTCGCCGCCGCGGCGGTCGCCAGCATGGCCGCCGTGCCGCCGTTTCTGGGCTTCGTCGCCAAGGAGGCGGATTTCGACACGCTCGCGCACAGCGCGTCGCTCGGCGCGGCGGCACCGTTCGCGTTGGCCGCCGTGGTGCTCGGTTCGATCTTCACGACGATCTACAGCGTGCGGTTGCTGTGGGGAGCGTTCGCACGCAAGGGCCGCGACGCGCCCAGCTCGCTGGTCGCTCACATGCATCGTCCATCACCGAGTTTCCTTGTGGCCCCGGCGATTCTGGCCACCATCGGCCTTGCTCTGGGACTCACGCCGCGTTGGTTGGACAACGTTCTGGGCGGCTACGCTGCCACGCTGCCCGGCGGGCATTCATATCAGCTCTCGCTCTGGCATGGCTTCGGGCTGCCCGTGGTGCTATCGGTGGTCGTGCTCGGCGTCGGTGTGAGCGCGTTCGTGCTGCGCGGCCGTCTTCGCAGCGCGCGGATCGGCTGGCTGCCGCTCGGCAACGCGGACCGGGCGTACGACGCCGTCGTCCGAGGGGCCGACACTTTGTCGTTGCGCGTGACGGCCGTGACGCAGCGCGGCTCCATACCCCAGACCCAGGCCGTGATCCTGTCCACGCTGGTGCTGTTGCCGGTCATCGCACTCACCATCGGCGCGCGCGACCGCCCCCAGTTCCGATTGTGGGACTCCGCCTTGCAGCCGGTGGTCGGCTTGCTCATCGTTGCCGCCGCGCTCGGCGTCACCGTGATGCGCAACCGATTGGCCGGCGTCCTTTTGGTCGGGGTGACCGGTTATGGCTGCGGTGTCATCTTCGAACTGCACGGCGCCCCGGACCTGGCCCTCACCCAATTCCTCGTCGAGACAGTCACACTCGTGGTGTTCGTGCTGGTGTTGCGCACGCTGCCGGCCGACGCCGCGGGTGTCAACGTCAGGCGGCTCCGCTGGTTGCGGGTGCTGCTGGCGGTCGCGGTCGGCGCAACGGTCACCGCGCTGGGCACCTTCGCATTGGCAGCGCGCACGGGAGCGTCGATCGCGTCGCTGCTGCCCGACGCCGCACTTTCGCGCGGCCACGGCGCGAACACCGTCAACGTCTTGCTGGTGGACATCCGCGCCTGGGACACGTTCGGCGAAATCTCGGTACTGCTCGTCGCGGCGACGGGTGTCGCGTCGATGGTCTTTCGCAACCGGCGCTATGGGTCGGCGCCACGCGTGGCCCGGGTGTCAAGCCCGGCCGGCGTTTCGCCGCCACATCAGACAACGTGGCTGCGCGGCAGCGAGCTGCGCGATCCCCGGCACCGGTCCCTGGTGCTCGAGATCGCGACGCGCGTCATCTTCCCCCTGATCATGGTGCTGTCGGTCTACTTCTTCTTCACCGGCCACAACACCCCTGGCGGCGGGTTCGCCGGCGGCCTGACCGCGGGGCTGGCGCTGGTCCTGCGCTACCTGGCAGGCGGACGCTACGAGCTCGGCGAGACGCTGCCGCTGGACGCCGGCAAGGTGCTCGGCGTGGGCCTGGGACTGGCGGCGGGCACCGCGGCGGCGTCGCTGGTGGCCGGTGCGCCGGTGCTGTCGTCGTCTGTGATCGAGTTCGACGTTCCAATACTGGGGCACGTCACGTTCGTCACCGCGCTGTTCTTCGACCTCGGTGTGTATCTGATCGTCGTCGGGCTGGTGCTGGATATCCTGCGCAGCCTCGGCGCGCGCCTCGACGACGAGCTGGCCCCGATCGCCTCCTCGGCACGGCAGGCAGCGTTCCGATGACCACGGCCTTCGTTCCCCTTGTGTTGATCGGTGTCCTCACCAGTTGCGGTGTCTACCTTCTGCTCGAGCGCAGCGTAACCCGAATGTTGTTGGGGCTCTTGCTAATCGGCAACGCAGCGAATCTTCTCATCCTGACCGTAGGCGGCCCGTCGGGCAACCCTCCGGTGCAGGAGGCAACCAGCGCGGGGCGCACGACAACCGCGGACCCGTTGGTACAGGCCATGATCCTGACGGCGATCGTGATCACGATGGGCGTCGCTGCGTTCGTGCTGGCGTTGGCGTACCGCTCGTACCGGCTGACCACCGCGGAGGAAGTCGGCGACGACCCCGAGGACACTCGCGTCTCGCAACAGGGACAGTCCGAGGCCGAAGACGACGTGGTCGCCCCGGAACCGGATCTCGAGTCCGACCAACGCGCGGACCTCGACGCGTTGCCTGCTCACTCGCGCGAGGTGCAGGAGTCATGAGTGTCGCGTCTGCGCTGACCCCGCTTCCCGTGCTCGCACCGATGGGTGGTGCGGCGCTGACCATGTTCGTAGGCCGCCGACCGCGGGTGCAACGGGTGATTTCCATGGCGGTGCTGACCGCGGTCGTGGCCGTCTGTGCCGCGCTGATCTACCTGACCGACCGGCACGGGACGATCGCGGTCCATGTCGGCGGCTGGGGTCCGGCCGTCCCGGGGCTGGGCCCGCTCGGCATCACGCTGGTGGTGGACCGGCTGTCGGCGCTGATGATGATCGTTTCGGCGATCGTGCTGCTGACCGTGATGCTCTATGCGATCGGACAGGGCATCCGCGACGGCGACGACCGCCAGCCGGTGTCGATCTTCTTGCCGACCTATCTGATACTGGCCGCCGGCGTGTGCTTCGCGTTTCTGGCCGGCGACTTGTTCAACCTGTTCGTCGGTTTCGAGCTGCTGCTGATCGCAAGCTTTGTGCTGCTGACCATCGGTGCCAGCGCGGACCGGGTGCGGGCCGGCATCGCCTACGTGATGGTGTCGATGGTCTCCTCACTGATCTTTTTGATCGGCATCGCGCTGATCTACGCGGCGACCGGAACATTGAACATGGCCGAGCTCGCGGTGCGCCTCGACCACGTCGCGTTCGGCACCCGCAGCGCGCTGTTCGCGGTGCTGCTCGTCGCGTTCGGCATCAAGGCAGCGGTGTTCCCGCTGTCCAGCTGGCTGCCCGACTCCTACCCCACCGCGCCGGCACCGATCACCGCCGTGTTCGCCGGGCTGCTCACCAAAGTCGGTGTCTACGCGATCATCCGCGCACATTCGCTGCTCTTTCCCAGCGGCCGCCTGGACACGGTGCTACTCGTCGCGGCGCTCGGCACGATGCTGATCGGAGCGCTGGGCGCGATCGCGCAGAACGACATCAAGCGGCTGCTGTCGTTCACCCTCGTCAGCCACATCGGGTACATGGTGTTCGGCGTCGCGCTCGCGTCGCAGGCCGGTATGGCCGGCGCGATCTACTACGTCGTGCACCACATCGTCGTACAGACCACGCTGTTTCTGGTGGCCGGGCTGATCGAACGGCAGGCGGGTGCGTCGACGCTGCGGCGAATCGGCGGGTTGGCCACCGCGAGTCCGCTGCTGGCCCTGCTGTATCTGATCCCCGCGCTGAATCTGGGTGGTATTCCCCCGTTTTCGGGATTTCTCGGCAAGGTCGCGCTGCTGCAGGCAGGGGCCGAGGACGGGTCGGTGTTGGCATGGGTGCTCGTCGGCGGCGGAGTCGTCACCAGCCTGCTCACCCTGTATGTGATGGCTCGTGTCTACAGCAAGGCGTTCTGGCGCTCGCGCGCCGACGCTCCCGAAGGCGTGCTGTCCGCCGCCAGTCCCTCGGTGCTGCTCCAAGACGAGGGCGAGGACGTCACGTTCCTCGACCGCGACGACGTCGGCCGGATGCCATTCGGCATGATCCTGCCGACGATGGCGCTGATCGGTGTCGCCCTGGCGCTGACCGTGCTGGCCGGACCGATCTTCTCCTACGCCGACCGCGCCGCAGCCGAGATCATCGACCGTGGGCATTACATCACGGCGGTGTTGGGATCGTGAGACGGTGGATGCTGCTGCGGCTGTGGCTGTTGTGCTGGCTGACGCTGACCTGGGTTCTGTTGTGGGGCAAGGCCTCTGCGGCAAATATACTCAGCGGCCTGGCCGTCGCAGCGTTGATCACGTTGCTACTGCCGCTACCGGTGGTGCCGGTGCAGGGCCGGCTGCATCCGCTGTCGCTCGCGGCGCTGTTTGCGGTCATGGTCTGGTCGCTTCTGGTTTCCAGCGTGCAGGTTGCGTGGCTGGCGATCAGGCCCGGACCGGCGCCGCGTACCGCCGTGTTGCGGGCCCGGTTCGCGGTGAAATCCGATCTCGTGCTGGCACTGGCTGTCAACGCGATCAACCTGACTCCGGGCACGATTGCGCTCAGCATCGACCGCGACGAGCGGCTGGTCTACGTTCACGTGCTCGATGCGGGTTCGCCGCGCATGGTGAACCAGTTCTACCGTCACGTCGCACGGCTGGAACGAATGTTGATCGCCGCGTTCGAACGCGAAAGCGACTGGGTCCCAGCGGGAGAGGAAAACGCATGATTACCGTGTGGATCATTGCGGTCGTCATCTTGATCGCCGCCGCCACGCTGACCATGTTCCGCCTGCTGGCGGGACCCTCGACGTTGGACCGACTGGTCGCGCTCGACACCCTGATCGCGGTCGCGATGTGTGCGCTCGGCACATGGGCGGCCTTCAGCCTGGATTCCACTGTCGTCTACGGCATGACGGCGCTGTCGCTGATCAGCTTCGTCGGGTCGGTCAGTGTGGCGAGGTTCCGGGTGCCTGACGTCGAGCCGAGAAGGGGCCGGCGGCGATGACGGCCCTCGACGTCATTTGCGGCGTTCTGGTACTCGGCGGGTCGGTGCTGGCGCTGACCGCGTCGATCGGTGTCGTGCGCTTTCCAGATACGTTGTCGCGCATGCATTCTGCGACAAAGCCTCAGGTCTTGGGGCTGCTTCTGGTTCTCGGGGGCGCGGCGGTGCGGCTGCGTGACGACATCGACGTCGGCATGCTGCTTCTGATCGCGTTGTTCGCATTGATCACCGCCCCCGTGATCGCCAACCGTGTCGGCCAGCTCGCCTACCGTGAGCGAAGCTTCCGCGACGACCTGATGACCGTCGACGAGCTGCACGCGGTCATGGAGAGAACAGATGGCCAGAACCGATGACGCGTCAATTCTCCGGCAGCTGGAAGTCAACCATCGCCGTCACCGTCTCGATCGCCTCTGACAGCGCGTGCAGCCGCGCAGATGGCGACGGCGCCGCGAGCACCGCATAGCGGTCGGCCTGGCCCATTGGCACCAGAGATGCCAACGCGTACAGCTTGTCTCCCGCGCCCTCGGCCATCGCGACGCGGCCGAACAGCATGTCGGGAGGCGGCAGCTCGAGCCCGCGCGCGGCGGCCAGCTTGTCGAACAACGCCGTCAACCGGCTCTGCAGATTCTCGATCGAAGCGTCCGTCACCGCGTCACCGGGCTCGTCGGGCCAGCTCGCCACGAGCGCCCGCGGATAGGGGTCGTCGGGCAGCCACCGCGACACCCGGATGCGTTCGGAAACCCGACACCGCAGCGTGTACTTGCCGCCACCGAGATCCTGATGCTCGACGATGCGCGCAAGCGTCCCGACGTCGTAGCGGTTGTCCCCGCCGCCGACCTCGCGCCCAGCAGCGATGAGCACGACACCGAACTCGGGGGCCGCGGACGATGAGCCGCTTGCGCGAAGAGATTCAGCTGTTGCAAGACTGTCACCGACCAGCCGCGTGTAGCGCGGTTCGAAGATCCGCAGCGGCAGGTCGTCGTCGGGCAGCAATGCCATCTCCAGCGGAAACATCGGCAGCTCGCGGTCCATCTACAGCTCCAGCTCGCCGATCAGGGCGTCGACGACAGCCCGCAGGTCACCGTCGTTGTCCTCGGCCACCCTTCGCTGCCGTTGATAGGACCCGCCGACCGCGGGAATCTCTGCCACAGAAGCTAATTCGTCGACGCACCCCAATGACTTCGCGACCGGTTGCAGCCGGGTGAGCAGGTCGTCGAGATCCTCGGTGACCAGCCGCTCGTTGCTGTCCGCGTCCAGGATGATCACCGCGTCCATGCCGTAACGCGCTGCGCGCCACTTGTTTTCCTGCACATGCCACGGCGGCATCACCGGCAGCGACTCGCCGGCGTCGAGCCTGCGGTCGAGGTCGACCACCAGGCAGTGCGTCAACGCCACCAGCGCAGCCAACTCCCGCAGGTTCGACACCCCGTCGAAGATCCGCACTTCGATCGTACCCAGATGCGGCGACGGCCTGATGTCCCAGCGGATTTCGTCGACATGGTCGATGATCCCGGTCTTCTTCTGGTCGGCCACGAAACCCTCGAACTGACCCCATGTCCGGAACTGGAACGGCAGGCCGGCCGTCGGCAGCTGCTGGAACATCATCGCGCGGTTGCTGGCGTAGCCGGTGTCCTCGCCGGCCCACAGCGGTGACGACGCCGACAGCGCGAGAAGATGCGGGTACTGGTTCAGCAGCGACGAGATGATCGCCATCACCTTGTGTGCCGACGAGATGCCCACGTGCACATGCACTCCCCAGATCAGCATCTGCCTGCCCCACCACTGGGTGCGCTTGATCAGCTCGGCGTAGCGCGGTGCGTCGGTCAGCTTCTGCGCCGACCAGCTCGCGAACGGATGCGTCCCGGCGCAGAACAACTCCATGCCGTGACCCCGCACGATCTCGCGGGCGGAGACCAATGTCGACCGCAGGTCCTCGATCGCCTGCGGGGTGGTATCGCAGATGCCGGTGACGAATTCCACTGTGTTGCGCAGCAATTCCTTGTGCACTCGGGGGTTTTCCCCGATTTCTGCGATCACAGTTGCGGCTTCGTTGGACAGATCGCGGGTTTCAGCGTCGACGAGCGCGAACTCCCACTCGACCCCGACCGTGGGCCGCGCAGACGCCGCGAAGTCGATACGACGTTTGGTCAGTGGCTTGCTAGCCGGTGATGACACCGCAAGCCACCCGTGCGCCGGCGTCGCCGGTCGCCAGCGTCTCCGAGTCGGGACCGGGAGTGCCGCCCTGGGTGTAGCGGTTCGGAATGTTGGCGAAGTTGTCCGCCTTCTCGTGGATGATGATCGCGGTCCCCCCGCCGGCGAGCAGCTGGTCGGCGGTGAAGGCGTCTGTGGTCGTAACCAGTTTCGCGGAGCGGTCGCCGCGCACCTGCAGCGAGGAAAGGTCGCCGCTGGCCGGGTGTGTGTTCTCGTGTCCGGGAACCTGGAAGTGCGCGCCGGCAGAAAGGAAGTTGCCGGGCTGGCCTCCGGTGGGCGCTACCGAGTTGGCCTCGCACTTGCCGACTTTGTGGATGTGCATGCCGTGAAAACCCGGGGACAGGATGTTCGACCCGGTGGTCTCCACCGTGATCGTCGCGAATCCGTTCGAGAACTCGAACGTCGCTGTCGCAACAGGTTTGCCGTCCGGTGAGGACAAGTTGGCGGTCAGCTTCTTGCCCGCCGGGGCGGGGGCTGCCGACGCCGGACCCGACGGCGCAGGGGATCCGGTCCACACAGACGGCGTGGTGCCCTCAGACGTGCTGGGTTTTTGGTTCGCGCTGCACGCGCTCAACGCGACGGCGGGGACGGCCAACAAGGCGGCGACGATCGTGGCGGACTTGACCATGGCGAGAGCCTATCCCGGCCGGGCCCTTCACCTCCGTCTGACCCTCTTCGCGCAAGCGGCTCATCGGCGGGCGGCACGGTCACGTGACGATGACCACCACGCCTGGCTGCACGCCCTGCAGTTCGGGCGTGCGTGGCAGCGGCGGCGGCGTCTTCAGTATTCGTGCCACCTCCTCTGCCGACTCCTTGTCTCCAGGTGCATCCGAGTAGTAGACGGTGGTCCCGGTGACGCCGGGCGGCGCAGGGTCGAGGTCCTGTTGGATCGCCTCGGCGCTCCACCCGGCGTCCTTCAATTGCTGCGCGGTATCACCGGCCAGCCCCGTGGTGGTGCCGATGTTGTAGACCCAGACCGCCGCCTTCGGTGCGGGCGGGGGCGTGGTGGTGGTGGTTGTGGTGGCGGGCGCAGACACCACCGCGGTCGACTGATTGCTCGAGCCGCCACCGGAGAACAAGGCGTTCAGCCCGAGCAGCAAAAAACCCACGGCAAGAAACAGCAGCACCATCACCGCCGCCCGCAACGGCAGGCCGGAGGAGTCGGGTACGCGCTGCTGATTCATCGTGCCCACTGTAACCAGGGCGGGATCACGCCCGGAAAATCAAGTGACCTCGAAGCCCAGCCGGCGCGCCGCCCTGGCCTTCTGTCTACTGGCCCGCAGCCGGCGAAGGCGTTTGACCAGCATCGGGTCGGCGGCCAGCGCCTCGGACCGGTCCACCAGCGCGTTCAGCACCTGGTAATAGCGGGTCGCCGACATCGAGAACAACTCCCTGATGGCCTCTTCCTTCGAGCCGGCGAACTTCCACCACTGCCGTTCGAATGCGAGGATGTCGTGCTCCCGACGGGTCAGCCCGTCGACGAGTTCAGCGTCATCCCCCGAGCGCTCTGCCCGCGCCATGGCGCCGTCCATATCGTCCTTTCGAACCGCCGTTCCGGCGAACATTCAATCACGGCTAGCACCGACGGCACGTCAGCCGAACCCGCGAGTCGGCTGATAGCTTTCGGGTCGTGGCCATCCTTCCGATCCGGATCGTCGGAGATCCCGTCTTGCACACTCCGGCCATTCCCGTCGCGGTCGGACCGGAGGGGACGCTGCCCGACGACGTGCGTCAGTTGATCGCGGACATGTACGAGACCATGGAGGCGGCCAACGGAGTCGGGTTGGCGGCCAACCAGGTTGGCGTGTCGCTTCGGCTGTTCGTCTACGACTGCGCGGAGGCGCGCGGCAAGACGGTGCGACGCAAGGGCGTCGTGATCAACCCGGTGCTAGAGACCTCTGAAGTGCCGGAGACCATGCCCGATCCCGACAACGACGACGAAGGCTGCCTGTCCGTGCCCGGTGAGTCTTATCCGACGGGGCGGGCAAAGTGGGCGCGCGTCACCGGGTTGGACGCCGACGGTTCGCCGGTCACGCTGGAGGGTGAGGATCTGTTCGCCCGCATGCTGCAGCACGAGACGGGACATCTCGAGGGTCAGCTGTACCTCGACCGCCTTGTCGGCAGGTACGCGAGGAGCGCCAAACGCATGGTGAAATCCAACAATTGGGGTGTGCCCGGGTTGTCGTGGACGCCGGGCGAGGTGCCTGACCCGTTCGGGCACTGACATGCGCGTCGGCACCTGGAACGTCAATTCGATCAGGGCCCGCGTCGACCGGGTGACCGACTGGCTCGTTCGCGCCGACGTCGACGTGCTGGCGATGCAGGAAGCCAAGTGCGCCGACGACCAGTTCCCGACGATGCCGTTCGCCGCAATCGGATACGAGGTCGCCCACTGCGGCTTCAACCAGTGGAATGGAGTGGCGATAGCGTCGCGGGTGGGGCTCGAGGACGTGCAGGTCGGTTTCGACGGGCAGCCGTCGTGGAGCAACAAGCCCGCCGCGGACGCGAGGAGCAAGACAGGCCTGGTCGAAGCTGCCGCGGAGGCGCGGGCGTTGGGTGCTGTTTGCGACGGCGTTCGGGTGTGGAGCCTCTACATTCCCAATGGCCGGTTTCCGGGGTCGCCGCACTACCACTACAAGCTGGAATGGCTTGCGGCGCTCCGTGACACCGCTCGGGGATGGCTGGCCGACGATCCGCGGGCACAGATCGCGCTTGTCGGTGACTGGAACATCGCACCAACCGACGACGACGTGTGGAGCGTCGAGTTCTACCAGAACAGCACGCATGTGACCGAGCCGGAGCGGCGGGCGTTCCGCGAGATCGTCGACGCCCAATTCGCCGATCTGGTACGGCCTTTCGCACCTGGTCCCGACGTCTACACGTATTGGGACTACGTACGGCTTCGCTTCCCGAAGAATCGCGGCATGCGCATCGACTTCATTCTCGGCTCACCGGCACTTGCCGAGCGTGTCACGCACGCGGAGATCGTCCGCGAAGAACGCAAGGGCCGCTCGCCCAGTGACCACGCGCCTGTGCTCGTCGAGATCGGCTGATCAGCCAAACTCCGGTTCGGCCCGATGAGGTTGCACGCCAGCGAGATTGACGACCAGCGTGTCACGAATCACGGCGGCCGGACGTCCGAAGAACGTCGCATAGAACGCAATGGCGAACACCGCGAGCAACCCAATGATCAACGGGCCGAACAGCAGCGGATAGTGCGCCATCGGCACAGCGGCATAGCGGCAACCGATCAGCAGCGCCGCCAAGAATGCCGCACCAGCGGCGATTACCGGCAACCGCGAAGCACCCCTACCCGCAACAGGTTCGCGCAGTGCCGCTTCGACCGTCAAGCACAGCACCGCACCCGCGACGAGGTCGACGCCATAGTGATAGCCGAAGCCCAGCGTCGCGGCCAGCGTGCCCACCAACCACAACGCGCCACCCCACCGCAACCAGCGCGGTCCGCGCCGAGAGTGGATGAAGACCGCCAGCGCCCACGCGGTATGCATCGACGGCATGCAGTTGCGCGATGCCGAACCGTCGAATACCACGGGCCCAGGCGATAAGTGAGTTGGCGGTAACACCTGCGGCCAGTAATCACCGACCCGAAGCGACCCGCCGGCGACGCCGAAGATGTATTCCGGTCCGACCACCGGGAACAGCACATAGATCGCCGGCCCGATCAGGCCGAGCACCAAGAACGTCCGCACCAGGAAGTGATGTGGCCAGCCTTCTGACCGGACGTTACGCAGTTGGTAGACCGCGACCACCATTGCCGCGGCCGGCAATTCGATGTACACCCAATGCAGCACGCCGGTGGCGACGGGACCCGCTTCTGCGAAGACCCGCCCGAACCACCAGGATGGTTGTGCCAGTGCATGATCCGCCAGCATCACGTACTCGTCCCAGACCGTCGGACGGATGATCGTGGTGAGTCGCAGCCATACCTCACCGATTTTGATCGCGACGACGACCAGCAGCCCGCAGGCGACTCCGCCCAACGCGATCCTGCGTTGCGCGCCGTCAGTGCGCAACCACACGAGCACAGCGAGCACGGTGAGCACAATCAGTGGGCCGTTACCCACCGCGAATACGCCTGTGCGCAGCAGTCTTTCGGTGGCGAACAGGCCGTCAAGGCTCACTGCCGCCAGCAGCGCGGCAATGCGCCACCGATTGGGCAGCCCGACCATGGCCATACTCAAACCGACCCACGGCACGGTGGCCGATTTCGGCGTGGCGACAAAGTCGCTCGCCAGGCTGTGCAGGGGGCCCTGCAATCCGGTCGCGGCGGCGGCGATCTGCAGCCCCGCCAACAGCACAAGGGCCAGCGCGACGACCACCGTGACCCAGGTGCGGGTCGACGGAGCCGACCAACCCACGCCACGCACGTCGCCGATGAACACTTGTCAGATTTCAGGTGTCGGTTTTGAGCTTGACGGGTGAACTGGGCGCGATCGGCAGGCCGGCGAAGAAGACCCGGTAGAAGGAGAACGCGTAGGCGACAAGCAATCCGAGAATCAGCGGGCCGAAGACCTCCGGCAGATGCGCCATCGGTACGGCGAGGTAGCGGAAGCACATGAGCAGCGACGTCAACAGCAGCGCGCCAGAAAAGACCAGCAGCGCCCGTTGACGGTCCCAGCCCCGCTGCGGGTCGCGCAGAGCCGACTCGACCGCCAGGCACAGCACGGCGCCCGCGACGAGGTCGACGCCGTAGTGGTAGCCAAAGCCCAGCGTCGCGGTCAGCGTGCCCACCAACCAGAACGCGCCGCCCCAACGCAGCCAGCGCGGCCCGCGCCGGGAATGGATGAACACCGCCAGCGCCCACGCGGTATGCATCGACGGCATGCAGTTGCGGGGCGTGTAACCGTCGAACACGATCGGCGCAGGTACCCCGCTCGTGGGCGGCATCACCTGCGGCCACAAGTTGCCGACCTCGAAACCGTGTCCCTCGTGTCCGAACGCGTAGACCGGGCCGACCACCGGGAACAGCACATAGAGCAGCGGCCCGATCAGGCCGAGGATGATGAACGTGCGCACCACGAAGTGACGCGGCCAGCCGTCGGTTCTGACGTTGCGCAGCTGGTAGAGAGCTACCACCATCGCCGCGACCGCCAACTCGATGTACACCAGATGCACCACGCCGTGTGCGATCGGGCCCGCCGCGTCGATGAACCGGCCTACGAGCCATGACGGCTGCCCGAGCGCATGATCGGCCAGCATCACGTAGACGTCGAGAACCTTCGGCCGGGCCACCGCGGTGATCTCCAACCAGCTGTAGCCGATCTTCGTCGCGACAATCAGCAAGGCGCCCAACGCAATTCCACCGAACGCCACTGTGCGCTCGGTGCCGGTCCAGCGCCACCACACGACCAGCGCCAGCCCCGTCAGCACGATCAGCGCGCCGTTGCCGAGGGCCAGGGTGCCTCCCAGCAACGCCCGCGCGGCGAAGAACGCGACGTCGACGGCCGCCGCGACCGACAGCGCGATGATGCGATGACGGTTGCTCAGACCCACCATCGCCAGCCCGAGGCCGGCCCACAACACCTCCGGCGATTTCGGTGTGGCGACGTAGTCGCTGGCCAGGCTCCCCAGCGGGCCCTGCAAGTGCAGCCGGAGCGCCGCCACCTGCAGACCGACAAGCAGCGCGGCGAATATGACGGCGACGGCGACCACCCAGGTGCGCGTCGAAGGCGCACCCACCCGGCCGTCGTTGATCAACACCTGACGATGGTAAACGGAAGGTGACGGCTGGTTTGCCAGACTGTGCGTGCCTATTCGGTCTCGATTTGCAGGATCCGCGCGTCGGCCGCCGCGGTCAGCCGTTCGGCGGGCAATCCCGCCCGCTGGCAGACCTGCGCCACGCTCTGCGCCGAATCAGCGGCGAAAACGCAGAACATCACCTCGTCCGTGGGCACGGCGAGCGTCATCAGCAGCTGTACCGACATGCCCTCCGAGCACATCGACGCGGCAGTCTCGTCGAGCCGGGTGACCGTGGCGTCGACGGCTGCGTCGGTGACCTCCGGCCGGTACCACTCGGCCAGGTAACACGGCATGGGAGGCACCGCGATCTCCATTGCCGTAACGCTAGGCGCGAGCGCCGCGGAAAGAATCGGGCGTTTTCCTACATTTTTCGTGAACTGCTCACGGTCGTCGGACCGTGGGCACCTGATCTGGTGTATGGAGGATGACCTCGCGCGCATCTGGAGCGGCGCGTCGAAGCTAGTTCTCGATCTCGGGGACGTCGCCGTAGCGGCCGGGGTTGAACACCGACGCCAGCGCCCCGAACAGCATCATCACCGCCGCCGCGATGAACACCACCATCAAGCCCGCGTGGAACGGACCTGAGATCAGCTGCGGGAAGAACTCTTTGCCGGTCAGCACGTCGGCATTGACACCCGGCTGCTGCAATGCGTGCGACGGCGCCAACAGCTCGCCCATCGGGTTGTAGCCGAGAAACGCCGCGAACAAGCTGCCCACCGGGGGCAGACCCGCCACGTCGTGCGCCACCGAGGACGAAACACCTTGCTGGACAAGGCCTGTGCTCAACGTCTGCGGCAGCGTGTGAGCGAGGCCGACGATCATCAGCGAGAAGAAGATCCCGATCGACAGCGACGAGCCGGCGTTGAAGAACGTCGCGCGCACGCCCGACGCGGCGCCGCGCTCCTCGGCCGGCACACTCGACATGATCGCCGCCGTGTTGGGCGCGGTGAAGATGCCGCCGCCGAGCCCGTTGAGGAACACCAGCACCGCGAAAAGCCAGTAGTTGAAGTTGACCGGGATCATCACCAGCGCAACGAAAGTCACCGCCATCAAAAGCATCCCGCTGACCGTGAAGGGTCGCGCGCCGAAGCGGTCCGCCAGCGACCCCGCGAGTGGCCCGGCGATCAAGAATCCGAACGTCATCGGCAGCATGTAGATGCCCGCCCACAGCGGCGTCGACTCGAAGTTGTAGCCGTGCAGTGGCAGCCAGATGCCCTGCAGCCAGATGATCAGCATGAACTGCAGCCCGCCGCGGCCTACCGACGACATCAGCCCGGCCAGGTTGCCCATGCCGAACGACGTCGACCGGAACAGCGCGATGTTGACCATCGGCTGTGCCACCCGCTGTTCGACGAGGCAGAACGCCACCAGCATGGCCACCCCTGCGGCGATCGAGCCCAGCACCCACGGGTTGGTCCATCCGGTCGGATGGCCGCCGTAGGGCTGAATTCCGTAGGTGATCGCGGTCAGCACCACAGTCAGCCCGACACCGAACAAAATGGTGCCGGCCCAGTCCAACCGGCCGGGTGTGCGCACGCCGACCTCGTGCAGTGACCGCAAGCTCCACACCGTGCCCAAAAGGCCGATCGGCACGCCGACCCAGAAGATCGCCCGCCAGTCCCATTCGGAGAGCACGCCGCCGATCAAAAGGCCCAGGAACGACCCGGCGACCGCAGCGACCATGTTGACGCCGAGCGCCATGCCGCGCTGGTTCGACGGGAACGCGTCGGTGAGGATCGCCGCCGAGGACGCCATCAGCATCGCGCCGCCGACGCCTTGGATGACCCGCCAGCCGATCAGCCACAGCGCACCACCGTCGAGGTGGAACGGGTCGAACGACAACGCGACCGCCGCCGCGGTGAAGACCATGAAGCCGAGGTTGTAGATGCGGACCCGGCCGAACATGTCGCCCAGCCGGCCGAACATCACC
>DATBFF010000260.1:0-14030 GCA_036558625.1 Mycobacterium sp.
AGGAGTCCTCGGCCACGAATCGCTCACCAAGCTTGTTGACGATGATGCCGGTCAGCAGAATCGACGGCGGATACGCCGGAGCAGTGATGAAGATTTCCTTCATGTGTTTGGTCGCGCCGCCGGCGGACACGCCCAGCCTGATGCCAAGTCCGTCGTCGTAGGTGTTACCCAGCACGAAGGGCTTTTCCGCGAGCTTCGGCGTGTGCTCTGCGACCATGTCCTTGTTCATCACAAACCCGCCGGCAGTGATCACGACGGCATTGGCGCGCACCAACCCTCGCTCACCGAAGTGCTTCCACGCCACTCCCGCCACGCGCCCGTCGTCGTCGACCGCCAACTCCGTGGCGCCGGTTTCGTACACAATCTGCACACCGAGTTCCTCTGCGCGCTTGATGAGCAGATCCACCACCAGCGCGGCGCCCTGGGTGTCACCGGGCACGGGCACCTTGTGGCCACGCGGCGCCGGCACCGCCATGTTCAGAAATGGCCACACCTTCTCGTTACCGGTGTACATCAGCCCCTCGGTGTTGGGCTGGATCACCGCCTTTTCCGGGTAGTAGCTGCGTTCGAACTGAAAACCCAAGTCCTCCAACCAGTTGAAGTGCTCAACGCTGCCCTCACAATAGGCGCGGATCTTCGCGTGCTCGGGTTCCAGCGACACCGCGACGAGGTAGCGGTACATCTCCTCGGGCGAATCGTCATGCCCCGTCGCCTTTTGCACCGCGGTGCCGCCGCCGAGGTAGAAATGCCCGCCCGCCATCGCGGTCGTGCCGCCGGCCGCCGCTGCCCGTTCCAGCACCAGCACCCGCGCGCCGGCCGCGGCGGCGCTGACCGCCGCGCATCCGCCGGCGATGCCGAAACCGATCACCACGACGTCGACATCGTCCGACCACTCCGTCACATCGCGTGATCGCAGCGTCGACGGGATCTCGGTACCGCTCACTGCTGTTCCCCTTTGATGTATTCGAAGAATTGGCGGATCTCGGGTGGGATGCGGGTGACCTCGATGTACGGAACGCCTGCACTCGCCGCGGAGACGTAGGCGAACTCGATTCCGCCTTGCATCACGCCGCGCTGCACGACTTCGACACCTGTGTCCCGCATTGCCGCTACTTCTGCGTCTACGTCGTCGGTTTCGATACAGACGTGATGCAAGCCGGGGCCTGCGTCGCGCAGGAATTCGGTGTAGATGCTCTCACCCGAGACCGGCGCGATCAGCTCGAGCTGCATGTCACCGGAGTAGCTCAGCGAGATGTCGGCGACGAAGTCGGCTGGCCGCCCACGGTAGGTACAGGTGTCGGACCCGAAATGGACGCCCGGAATTCGTACCCACTTTCTCGCGCCCAGCAGGCCCGTCAGCGCCGCCTCGGTCGCATCGAGGTCAGTGGTGACCCACGCGATCTGGACAGGTGTTCGGACAGCCGGACTCATCGTTTCGCAGAATAGCCCGCCGGTGAAACACGTTCTAGTTTCGGGTCAGGGCTTCAGCTGCCAGTTGGAGCGCTCGATCGGCGCGGATGGCGCGTTGACATCCTCGGTGATCTGCTGGCGGATCGACTTCCACGACACCGCCGCGGGGAACTGGCCCCACGTGCTGTTGAACACGCCGACGATTACCGCGCGGCCGTCGTCGGTGACTTTGTACACGGGCCCACCGGAGTCGCCCTTTTCGCTGAGGACCCCGTGCGACATGGTGAACCAGCCGTTGTTGACGGCCTCGACGGTGCCGCAGCTCTCGCCGGTGGTGATGCCGAAGTGGCACACTGCTTCGCCGGGGTGAAGGGTGACGCCCGGGTCGGTGACGAGGCTGCGCCCGCCGGGCAGGACGTTGTTCGGCGTCACGTCGGGCGCGAGGCTGATGCCTTCGTAGTCGTTGATGCTGTCGGTGGTCGACACAGTGGTTCCGTTGGGCGTGTTGTCACGGAACATCGCCATGGTGCCGATGACGTTGCCGTCCTTGTCGGTGACAGGCCCGGTGCCGCGGCAGTGTCCGGCCGTCAGCGCGATGCGCAGGGTGGGCTCGACGAACCCGAGCGTGCACAGGTTGGTGTTCTGCCGGATCTCCATCCCCGGGAACACCGGGACAGGACTGGCATTTGCGACCGGCGGCAAGGCCAGCGCCGCGGCCGCGGTCGCCACCGCGATCAGAAGGCGCACGACAGTCCCCTGCACCCGTCGACTCCGATCGATCGAGACCGGCAAGCCGGTCAGGTTTCGCACATTACCGGGGGCACGGACGTGCTGCCGCCACTTCAGCGCGACTACCCGCTCCGGGCCGGATGTACTCCATCGACGGGGATATCGGCAGGGACCGCTCGTGCGTTAGCAACCTCAGTGCGCGGCTCCCAGCCGGGCGGCCCAAACAGGTAGCCGAGCCGGTCGCGCCAGTTGGTAGTCGAACGGACGTCGCGCGCGATTGCGACGTACTCGCGGGTCTGCAACTTCCAGATGTTGAAGGTGTCGACGGGCTTGGTCAGCCCGTAGTGCGGGCGGTAGACCTCGGGCTGGAACGAACCGAACAGACGATCCCAGATGATCAAGATTCCCCCGTAGTTCCGGTCCAGGTACTCGGGGTCCATGCCGTGGTGCACGCGATGATGCGATGGCGTGTTGAAGACGAACTCGATGGGCCACCATAGCTTGTCGATGCGTTCGGTGTGCACCCAGAACTGGTAGATCAGGCTGATCGAAAAGCCGGCGAACACCATCCACGGCGGAATCCCCAAGAGCGGCAACGGAATCCAGATCAATATCTCGCCGCTGTTGTTCCACTTCTGGCGCAGCGCGGTTGCGAAGTTGAAGTACTCGCTGGAGTGATGGGCCTGATGGGTGGCCCAGATCAGCCGCACTCGGTGTGCGATCCGGTGGTAGGTGTAGAACAGCAAATCCACACCGAGGATCGCGATCACCCACGTGTACCACTGCCGCGCCGACAGGTGCCACGGCGCCAGATAGGTGTAGATGGCGGCGTAGCCCAGCAGGCCCATGAACTTCCAAGCCGCCATGGTGGCCACCGACACCAGGCCCATCGAAATGCTGGACCAAGAATCGCGGGTATGAAACGCGCCGGACGCCGGCCGCCCGGACTCGATGTGTTCGAGCTTGCGCGCGGCCGTCCATTCCAGGATCAGCAGGATCAGAAAGAACGGGATCGCGAACAGCACAGGGTCGCGCATCTGCGGCGGCAGCACGTCGAGAAAAGCCGCGATACGGTTCATCGGGCCAGCTTATCGGTGGGGCCTAGCGGAAGTTGAGGACCTTGTCGCCCCACATCTCACGAATGTCGCGATCGAGGTCGTTGACCACCGTGTCGGTGCGGTCGATCACAAGAGATGCGCGATCAGCCTCCTGGTAGGGAATCCACGCAGGTTCGTCGGCCAGCCCGATCGGCTTGCCGTGCGTGGCGAAGTTGAGCCATCGCGCCTGCATCCGCGCCGAGACTGCCGTGCCGGCCTTGCGTCCGCCCAGTTTGAACGTCGGATCCGTCGGGCCCATCGACAGGTTGCCCCAGACGAACGGCAGTTCCATGGCATGGGTGGCGCCGATCCGCAGCAGCCGCAGCATCGGCGTCGCGAAGTCGAAGCGGTACAGGTACGCGGGCGCAACCGCGCTGTGGCCCTCCGCCAGCCAGACCGACGGCATCCGGAACCCGATGTCGCGGGCGATGCCCATTCCCCGGGCCTTCAAGCGCATGCCCGCATACGTCGCGTCCATCTGCTCCTCGGTGGGCAGCGCCAATTCGGGTTGCTCCGAGGCGATTTCGGAAAGCATCGCCTTGATTGCCGGCGGTGTGATCGGCATCAGCGGTGACTTCATCCATCGGAACAGCGCGGCTTCGTGCTTGTTGGTGCCGATGATCAGCGGCACAGCGTGCGACCGGCCCTCGCGAATGAGCTCCACGGGATGATCCGGCACCACATCGCCATCGATGATTGGCGCGAACGCCAGCGTGCCGGGTGTCTGCAGTGGCACCGAGTCGAACAGCTCCTGTGACGTGTCCACGAGCACGTCGGCGGGAACGTCGGCCAGCTTGCCGATCTCCGAGCGCCCGATACCGAGCTTCTCGAGAAAGGCGTTCGCGACCCGTTGGGCGCGCGTCGGCTGGTAAACCGATGTGGCAGGCGAGCTTTGAGCGACCGCGCCCGTGAACAAACCTTCGGCCGCGGGACTGGTGAGCAACGTGGTGACGATGCCGGCGCCGGCGGATTCTCCGAAGATCGTGACGCGACTGGGGTCACCGCCGAATGCGGCAATGTTGTCGCGCACCCACTGCAACGCAAAGATGACGTCGCGGATCCCGAGGTTGGTTTCGTGACGGCTGCTGTAGTCCGACAGGTCGAGGAAGCCGAATGCGCCGAGTCGGTAGTTGATGGTGACGACGACGACGTCGCCGTTGGTGGCCAGGTTGGTGCCATCGTAGAGCGGCTGAGTTCCGGAGCCCAAGATGTAGGCCCCGCCGTGTACCCACACCATCACCGGCTTGCCGTCGCCCGGCGCATTCGACGCCCAGATGTTGAGCGACAGGCAGTCCTCGGCAGGGTCTGCGCCGAGATCGAGCGGGACCATGGGCACGGTCGGCTGAGGACACACCGGGCCGAAGCGGGACCCGTGGGCAACCTCGCGCCAGGGCTCGGGTGGTTGCGGGGCTCGCCAGCGCAGGCCGCCGATCGGGGCGGCGGCGTAGCGGATGCCCTTCCAGGCCGTGACCTCGCCGAGGTCGACCCCGCGGACCGGTCCGTACGTGGTTTCGACAACAGTGTCATCGCTGCTCATTTGCCCGTAGGTTACCCGCCGGTAAGCGGTTCTAACTATCGGCTGTGAGTGACCTCGCAACTGCCGGCCAATTGTGTCGGTGCGGCGACGCGGCCTATCTCTTGCCGTGTCGCGCCGGTCCCTGGCTCACGTAAACATCTTGTCAACGCACCGTGCAGGTACCACCGGTCGCTAGCCCTGCAGTTTGTGCAGAGTAGCTATAGCTGACAACACGCTGATAACAGCGTTGGTTACATAATTTCTTTACGTTACGATCCCGGCGGCAGTTCCACCGGTCACTAAAACCTCAGAGAATGTTGCCCTGCAGTTTGTGCCGAGTAGCTATAGCTGACAACACGCTGATAACAGCGTTGGTTACGTAATTTCTTTACGTTCTGATCCCGGCGGCAGTTCCACCGGTCACTAAAACTCCCGGGGATGTTGCCCTGCAGTTTGTCCAAGTAGCTATGGCTGACAACACGCTGATAACGCGTGGGTTAATTATTTGCTGATTTGCCATGCGAGTCTCGAAGATTTTCTGTTTGATCTCTTTATCGCAACGGTGAGACCCCCCGCGGCGCCCTATGAACTGGAGATGTACCTATGAGATATTCCAACCAAGGAGAAGGCCGCCATCCATGGGCTTTCATCCGGGCTGCCGGCTCGAAGAGCGTCATTCTCGTAGCCCTAGTAGGGGGGCTCTTCGTGGCCGTGTCGTCAATAACGTCGGCTATGGCGTCCACCGCGATCATGATCGGTGGATTGGGAGCAACCTCGCTGTCGGACCGCTTTATGTGTGAGGCGCTGGGCGGGGCGTTCGCAGGCAATGATTGGGAGCGACAGAGCGTTACCTGGCCGGCTCAAGCTGGGCCGATGCTCGGAAGAGTATCGATGGGCGAATCCGTCGCCGTGGGTACCGACAATATGTTGAAGGCGATCAAGGCCACCTATAAGAAAGACCCGGAAGATCCGATCACCGTCTTCGGGATGTCGGAGGGCTCCGCGGTGGTGGATGAGGTCATGCGCGCACTTGCCAATGACCCCACCGCCCCACCCTCCGGCAAGCTGAACTTCATCGTCGCGGGCGACGCCAACCACCGCCAAGCAGGCTTCATCCCGCATACATACGGTGGATACAAATTCCAACCACCCGCGCAAACGCCGTACGACCTAACCGTGCTGACTTACGAATACGACGGGTGGGCAGACTGGCCAGACGACCCCTGGAACCTTCTCGCGGCTCGTAACGCCCTGGCTGGCGCACTGATGAACCACAACGAGACCTATTTCGTAGATCTGTCTGAGCTGAAGGCGGACCAGACCCTAAAGCCGATCGTCAAGAGAAACGCGTCGGGCGGCTTTACCACCTACTACCTCATTCCGACAGAAACCCTTCCGCTGGTGGTGATGAATCCGCGACTCGCCCCACGTGAGGAAGAGCTCAAACGCAAGATAGACGCTGCTTACAGTCGAAATGACGGCACTGCACCCGGCGCGACGGGCTCTTCGGAGCCACCGACTTCGGTTCCTGGGAACCCAACTGGCGACGAACCGATCGGAAACTTGTTCACGAATCGCATAAACCGGATCCGTGAAAGAGCTGCCGACACCTTGGCCGCACGCAAGGCAGAGCGTGAAAGCAATGCTGACGCCCGGGCCGCACGCTGGGCAGAGCAGCGTGAAAGAGCTGCCGACACCTTGGCCGCACGCAAGGCAGAGCGTGAAAGCAATGCCGACGCCCGGGCCGCACGCAGGGCAGAGCAGCGTGCAAGCACTGCCGACGCCCGAGCTGCCCGCCGGGCCGGGCGTCACTAGCGGTGCTGCGAATGACAATGCCGCTGTGAATGGATCCCACCCCCACATCTGGACCGCGGACAACCGCGCACCAACACCTACTGGCACTCCGAAAAAATGCTGCTCAAAGAAGGCGACGATGACCCGGCTTAGCGACGGCGGGCCAGCACGCCCGCCAACGCAATCACCGCGAGCCCGGCTGCCGGAACCGTCAGCAGGCCGACGCGGAGCGTAAACGCGTCGGCGAGCGTACCGACAATGATTGGCGCGCAGACGAATCCGACGCGCATCAGCCAGGTAACGGCGGTCAGCCCGGTGCCGTGTTTGAGGCCGGGCAACTCGTTGGCGCGTTGCATCGCGGCGGGAATGAGCGTCGCGACGCCGAACCCGGCCGCCGCGAAACCCGCAATCGCTGTGGGCATGCTCGGAAAGGCCAGCGCGAGCCCCATGCCGACTGCAGCGATCACCCCGCCGCTGCGCGCCACAGCGCGCTGCCCGAACCGGTCAACCAAGCGATCGCCGACAAGACGCCCGAGGAATTGGAACCCGACTGCGGCGATGTAACCAAGCACGGCCACTGCGCCCGGCGCGCCGAGGTCTCGCAGATACAGCGTGGCCCATGAGCTGCCGGCGTCCTCGACCGTCGCTGCCGCGATCGCGATTCCCACGAGTGCGGTCAGCGCCACGTACATCGCCAGCCGCGCACCGGGCCTCGCCACTGGCGTCGTGGCATCAGACATCGCCTCGTCGTGCCCGGGTAGCAGAAACCGGTACGCGACCATGCAAACCGCCGAGAAGAGAACCGCGGATACCGCCAAGTGCGTACCACGCGAGACGTGCAGCGCGATCGCGCCCGCGCCCATCGCTCCGCCGAGGATCGCCCCCGCTGACCATACGGCGTGAAACGAGTTGATGATCGACCGGCCATAGCGGCGCTGCACCCGCAACCCGTGCGCATTCTGCGCGACGTCGGTCACCGCGTCCGCGCCACCCGCGACGAACAGCGCTCCCGCGAATGCCCACACTGACGGCGCCACCCCGGCCAGCCAGGCGAACACCGCGATGCCTGCCGAACCCCAGACCGCGACCGGTGCCGAGGAAAACCGACGAAGCAACGACGCCGCCCACGGTCCGGTGACCAGCGCCCCGACCGAGAACGCGGCGACCGCGATGCCATAGACGGCGTTCGACATCCCGAGGTCGGCTTTGATCTCGGGGTACCGCGGCAACAGGTTGGCGAACAGCGCGCCGTTGCTCAAAAACAGTGCAGCGACCGCCGCACGCGCCCGACGATCGCTTACGTCCGCAAAGATGTCCACCATGACCTCGTCGCCACAGTCTCTCAGGGAGCTGGCCGCGCGCTATCGCGTCGCCACCCAATACGAGGACGCCGACGGCAGGCAGGTGACCGTCGCCGATCGCACGATCGTCGCGGTGCTCGGGTCGTTCGGTGTCGACGCCGAGACCGAACAACAACGGCAGGCCGCGTTGCGCGAACACGATCGCACCTACTGGTCGAGGACGTTGCCGCCGGTGATCGTCACGCGCGCCGGCACACCGGCATCGTTTTGGGTGCACGTGCCGCACGGCAATCCCGCCCGGTTGTGGATTCGTTTGGAAGACGGCACTGTCCGCGCGGGGCTGCGCCAACTTGACAACTTCACTCCCCCGTACGACCTCGACGGTAAGCCCGTCGGCGAGGCCACGTTCGAGCTGCCCGCGGATCTACCGCTCGGCTACCATCGCCTCCACCTCGGCGACCTCGCCGGCACCGCCGTCATCGTCACGCCGGCCGCACTGGCCGTTCCCGAACGACTCGGCACCCGCCGTACCTGGGGTCTGGCCACTCAGCTCTACAGTGTTCGCTCCAAACAGTCTTGGGGCACAGGCGATCTCACCGACCTCACCGACCTTGCCGCGTGGTCGGCCACCCGTTACGACGCGGGCTACATCCTCGTCAACCCGCTGCATGCCGCCGCCCCCACCATCCCAATGGAGCCGTCGCCGTACCTGCCGACATCGCGCCGGTTCGTCAACCCGATCTACCTTCGCGTCGAGGCCGTCCCCGAATTCGCCTACGTGCGTCAGCGCCGGCATATCCGCAAGATGCGGCGCGATGTCCAGACTGCGGCCGATCGCGACAGCGTTATCGGCCGTGACACCGCATGGGCAGCCAAACGAACCGCCCTCGAAAGGGTCTACCGGGTATCACGTTCGGCGGGAAGGGATCTCGCGTATCACGCATTCTGCGAAGAGGCGGGACGCGCACTCGACGACTTCGCCACCTGGTGCGCGCTGGCCGAGGTTCATGGCGCCGACTGGCATCAATGGCCCGCTGAATTACAGGGCGCCGACGGTCCTGCCGTCGCGGAGTTCGCAACCGAGCATGCCGACGAGATCGATTTTCATCGTTGGCTGCAATGGCAACTCGACGACCAGCTCACCCTGGCTCAGGCCCGCGCCGTGCAGGCCGGGATGGCGCTGGGCATCATGCACGACCTCGCCGTCGGCGTGCATCCGAACGGCGCGGACGCCTGGGCATTGCAAAATGTCCTGGCTCTCGGGGTCAGCGCGGGCGCCCCGCCGGACGCGTTCAACCAGCAGGGTCAGGACTGGTCGCAGCCACCATGGCAGCCGGATATATTGGCGCAGCAGGAGTATCAACCATTTCGCGCGATGGTCAATGCGGTGCTGCGGCATGCCGGTGGTGTGCGCATCGACCACATCATCGGGCTGTTCCGGTTGTGGTGGATCCCGAAGGGATCCCCCCCCACCGACGGCGCATACGTGTACTACGACCATGAGGCGATGGTCGGCATTCTCGCGTTGGAAGCGCATCGGGCCGATGCACTCGTGGTTGGTGAAGACCTCGGCACCGTCGAACCGTGGGTCCGCGAGTACCTGAAGGAGCGCGGCATTTTCGGCACGTCGATCCTGTGGTTCGAATCCGACCGCGAGGGCACTGGCGGGCCGCTGGCCGCCGAACGGTGGCGCGAGTCCTGCCTCAGCTCGGTCACCACCCACGACCTTCCGCCCACAGCCGGCTATCTCGCCGGCGACCATGTCCGGCTGCGTGACAAACTCGGCCTGCTCGCCAAGTCGTTCGACGACGAACTTGCCGCCGCCCACGACGAACAAAGTGCGTGGCTGGCGGAGTTGAGGCGAGTGGGATTGCTCGCCGACGACGCGGACGTCGACGACATCGTGCTGGCTGTCCATCGCTACCTCGGCCGCACGCCGTCGAAGCTGCTGTCGCTGTCCTTGACGGACGCCGTCGGTGACCGGCGCACGCAGAACCAGCCGGGAACCACCGACGAATACCCGAACTGGCGAGTACCGCTGTGCGGCCCCGACGGGCGGCAACTCCTGCTCGAAGGCGTGTTCCGCGACGCGCGCGCCGCGGCGCTGGCCGAGGCGATGCGGGCGTCAACCGAGGGCGACGTCGGGTGAGGTACGCGGTCATCGCTCCCGTCGGCGCCGGCGTCACCGCCGACCCGGGGTGGATGTCGACGTTCGCCCGCCACGTCGAAGCCGTCGGCTTTCACGAGATCGTCGCGGTGGAGCACACCGTGCTCGCGACGGCCTACGACAGCGTGTACCCCTACGACGCGTCCGGGCGCGTCGAGCTTGGTGCCGACTGCCCGGTACCGGATCCCCTTGAGCTGCTTGCCTTTCTGGCCGGGCAGACCACCACGCTCGGCCTCGCGACCGGCGTGCTCGTGCTGCCCAACCACCATCCTGTGGTGCTCGCCAAACGCGTGGCGACGCTCGACGCGCTCTGCGGTGGGCGGCTACGGCTGTGCGTCGGTGTCGGGTGGCTGCGCGAGGAGGTGGAGGCGTGCGGAGCGCCGTTCGACAGCCGCGGCCGGCGCGCGGACGAGCAGCTCGAGGTGCTTCGCCTGCTATGGGCCGACAACCCAAGCGGCGCCACGCACCGCGGTGAGTTCTTCCGGTTCGACAATGTCTCCTGCCACCCGAAACCCGCGCAGCATCGGCTGCCCATCCACATCGGCGGCCACAGCGAAGCGGCCGCCCGGCGCGCGGGCCGGCTCGGAGACGGGTTCCAACCGCTCGGCGTGGCCGGCGACGAGCTCGCCCACCTGCTCGCTGTCATGCGCGCCGCAGCCGAGCGGCATGGCCGCGACCCCGCGGCGCTGGAGCTGACACTCGGTCACCTCGTGAACAAAGTCGACACCGAACGCGCCGCCAGGCTCGCAGAATCAGGCGCGGATCGCATCGTGCTCGCCATGCCTCCTGTCACCGACATCGGCGAGGCGACCGACCTCCTGTCGGATTGTGCGCGGCGACTCGGGCTGGCGACGTGAACCCCGAAACACGGTTCGCACTGGGCGATCTCGTACACCGCTACGCCGCGCTGGTCGACGACCGCCGATTCGACGACGCGGTGCAGTTGTTCGTCGACGACGCAACACTGTCGCTGCCCGACCCTCCGCGGTCGCTGGAACCGGTGGTGACCCACAGCGGCCACACCGAGATCCGCCGCGCGATGGCGGCCGCGGCCGCCGTCACGCGAACACAGCACGCGATCGTCGGCGAAACTTACACGGCGGCAACGCAAGACACCGCACAGGGCCGCATCTCGTGCATCGCGCATCACTGGACGGATCGCGAAGGGAAGCTCACCGACTACGCATGGCACCTGCGCTACGACGACGAATACTTGTACACCGGCGACCAATGGCGATTCGCCAGCCGAACAGTGACGATCGACGCGATCGAGACACCGCCCGTGCGCAAGCTCAGGCCAGAGGCATAGGCGGTGCGCGCCTGGATCGTCTGGTCCGTCGGTCTGCTCGCGTACATCGTCGCTGTGCTCGACCGCACCACACTCGGAGTGTCGGGCCTCGCCGCGGCGGATAGGTTTGGTGCCAGCCCCTCCGTGCTGTCCACGTTCGTGGTGCTGCAGGTCGTCGTCTACGCGTTCGCGCAGATCCCGGCCGGCGTGCTGCTCGACAAACTCGGCAGCAAGGTGCTGATCGTGACGGGTGCCGCACTGATGGTGGCCGGGCAGCTCACGCTCGCGATCACCACGTCACTGCCCACCGCGATCGGCGCGCGCGCCGTGTTGGGCCTGGGTGACGCACTGACGTTCATCTCGGTACTTCGCCTTGTGCCGCACTGGTTTCCGTCGCGGCGCGTCCCGCTGGTGACCCAGTTGACTGGAATCTGCGGGCAGTTGGGTCAGGTGCTTTCCGCAGTGCCGTTCTTGGCGATCCTGACGGGCGACGGGTGGAAGGTGGCGTACACGTCGGTGGCGGCGCTGGGACTGGTGTCGATCGCGCTGACGCTGTCACTGGTGCGCGACACACCCGAGGGAAAGGTCGCCCGCGACGAGAAGACCGATCTGCGCGCCATTCTCGCGAACGTGAGGACCGTGTGGCTGACACCCGGCACCCGGCTCGGCTTCTTCACCCACATGGGCACACAGTTCTCCGTCACCGTGTTTGCGCTGATGTGGGGCGTCCCCTACCTGACTGCAGCGCAAGGCGTTTCGGCCGGCGCCGCCGGCGGGCTGCTGTCGGTGTCGGTGGTGGCGGCGATCGTCGCCGGCATCGTGATCGGCGTGTTGACGGCGCGCTATCCCCTGCGTAGGTCGTGGATGGTGCTGGGCATCATCGCCAGCAACGCGGCGATCTGGACCGTGGTGCTGGCACTCCCGAGCCGCGCCCCGCTGTGGCTGCTGACCCTGCTCGTCGTGCTGATCTCGGTCGGCGGCCCGGGGTCGATGGTGGGCTTCGACTTCGCGCGGACCTTCAATCCGCGCGCCACGCTGGGCACCGCCCAGGGGATGGTCAACATGGGTGGCTTCCTCGCCTCGCTGGTGGTCATGCAGGCGATGGGCGTGATCATCGGCGCGGCGGGCGGCTACTCCTTCTCTTCGTTCCGCATCGCGTGGACCGTGCAATACGGCGTCTGGGCGCTGGCGGTGGTCGGCATCATCGTCACCCGGCGCAAGGCCCGCCGGGCGATGACGCCGGAGCAATGGCGTTATGTGCTGGAGGGTTTCGAGCCCGGCTAGCGGTTGCCGGTAGCGTTCGGCCTCATGACCGACGACCTGACGCGCTGGCGCCTGAATCTCGCCGACGACGCGACGATCACGTTCGACGAAGCAACGCAGACGATCACGAAGGTCAGCACCGGCGAAACCTGCCGCCTCGGCGACTACCCCGCGTTCGCGGCGGACGGCAACACGCTGTTCGTCACCAGCGGGCACGCGCCAAAGCTCGGCAAGTGGTACGTGCCGGGATGATGCCTCAGGCGTCGAGGTGCGCAGCCAGGCTTTTCAGCGTTGCAGCCAGCAATCGGCCGACCTGGCGGGTGGCCACCCGATCGGCGATCAACCCGAGAAATCCGCCCGGGGCCTGGTAAGACAGCCGGAACGTCACTTTCGTGCGGCCCTGATCGTCCTCTCGTAGCCGGAACCGTCCGCGCATCGTGATACCGGTGACCGAAGTCCACGCCAGGTCCCCTGGCTCGTCGAACTCTACGACCTCGACGACACCGCCCACCGGCACAGAGCCGATCTTCCAGTGCACGGTGTAGCGGGCACCGACCTCCATCGGCCCGTCGGAGTTGGCCTCCCAGCGCGCCAGGTTGGGCATGAATGTCGGATAGCAGTCCGGGTCACTGACGACCTTCCACACCGCGCCGCGGTCGGCGTCGATCACGCACCGGCGTTGCACCCGCATCGGCTAGCCGATCACCGGGAAGCGTCGTTCGGCAGCCAGTCCGTCCACTGCCCCCTGCAGGCTGGCCATCACCTTGTCATGCACTGCCTCGTCGTCTCCGTCGACCTCGATCGGGTCCTGGACTTCGATTGCGATTTTCGTCGGCAGCGGCAGGCGCGGCACCATGTCACTGACGACCAGGCCCCACGGCGGTGCCAGCGCGATCGGCACGCTTTTCAGTCGCAGCGTCCGGTCCACCCTCAGCAGTCTGGCCAACCACTGCCCGCGGTCGAGGAACAACGCCGCCTCCTGGCCGCCCACACTCGCGATCGGGACGATCGGCACACCGGCCTCGCGGGCCAGTTTCACGTAGCCCTTCCGTCCGCCGAAGTCCACCTCGTGCCGCTTCCAGGATGGCCGGAACACCTCGTAGTCACCGCCCGGGTACACCAGCAGCGCCGCCCCGGATTCCAGTGCTAGCCGGGCGTTTTCGTGGTTGGCCGCGACCGTGCCGAACTTGCGCAGCGATCCCAGGCCCGGCATCGAGACGACGAGGTTGTGCGCGAGTTGGTAGAACGGTCGCTCGACGCCGAAGTACGAGCAGAACGCCAGTGTGAACACGAACGTATCTGGCGGCAGGTTCCCGCCGCTGTGATTGCCCACCAACAGCACCGGTCCGTCGGCCGGAATGCGATCGAGCCCCCGTACGTCGGCCCGGAAATACAACGACGCAAGCAACCACAGGCCGGGCAGCTGGTCGCGGATGTAGTCGGGGTCGCGCTGGTCGAGGTCGGC
>DATBFF010000261.1:0-5914 GCA_036558625.1 Mycobacterium sp.
TTGTCCGAGCGACCGACAGGCGGGGAGCGAGGCTTGTCCGAGCGACCGACAGGCGGGGAGCGAGGCTTGTCCGAGCGACCGACAGACGGGGAGCGAGGCTTGTCCGAGCGACCGGCAGCAGACGTCGCGGTGATGGGTGCCGGGTCGTGGGGGAGTGCGCTGGCGCAGGTGCTCGCCGACGCCGGCAATTCCGTGACGATGTGGGCCAGACGGCCCGAGATCGCCGACGAGATCAACGCCGATCACCGCAACCGTCGTTACGTCGGCCAGACGGTGTTGCCCAGCCAGGTCCGGGCGACGCCGGATGCTGCCAAGGCACTGTCCGGTACGGGCACGGTTCTGCTGGCAGTGCCCTCGCAAGTGTTGCGCGCCAACCTCACCGAGTGGACCGATTTCCTTGAGGACGACGCGACATTGGTCAGCCTCGCCAAGGGAATCGAAGTCGAAACGCTGATGCGGATGAGCCAAGTAGTCGTTCAGGTGACTGGTGCTGATCCGTCCCGCGTCGCGGTGTTGTCGGGGCCAAACCTGGCCAGCGAGATCGCCGAACGCCAGCCGGCCGCCACGGTGATCGCCTGCACCGACTCCGGGCGGGCAGTCGCGCTGCAACGGATGTTCTCTGCGGGCTACTTCCGGCCGTACACCAACGCCGACGTGGCCGGTGTCGAGATCGGCGGCGCGTGCAAGAACGTGATCGCGCTGGCATGCGGTATGGCCTCGGGCGTCGGCCTGGGTGAGAATACCTCCGCGGCGATCATCACCCGCGGGTTGGCCGAGATCATGCGCCTCGGAATTGCATTGGGCGCCAAGCCCGCAACGCTGGCCGGACTGGCCGGTGTCGGCGATTTGGTGGCCACGTGCACGTCGCCGTACTCGCGTAACCGCACTTTCGGCGAACGATTGGGCCGCGGCGGCACCATGGAGTCGGCGCTGCACGCCGCTGGCGGCCACGTCGCCGAAGGCGTGATGTCATGCCAGTCGGTACTTGCGCTTGCGTCCAGCTATGACGTCGAGATGCCGTTGACGGAAGCGGTCAATCGGGTCTGCCACCAAGGGTTGTCGGTCGTCGAGGCGATGGCGCTGCTGCTGGGGCGAAGCCCCAAACCCGAATGAGTACGTAACGCCGTTACGTTCCGTACGCGATGACGTTGATCGTCTTGGTGGCAGTCACTGGCGCACCACCGCCAGGCGGGGTTATTGACACGTTGATGGCCCCGGTTTGTTGCCGATCACGGCCACCAGAACTGTGAATGGTGCGATGACTTTGCTCAATATGCCCCTAAGCGGGTGACCATTTGCCGCTCTTACCGTTCAAGCCGCGCTGGCCGAGTGGTCAATAGCAGCCAGCGTGTTGTTTGTATGGCCAGCATTCGTCGTGGGTGGTCTCCATGGCGAAGTACCACACGATCAAACCCAGGCCAACGAGAGCGATGACGATCGACAGCGAGCCGAGCACGATACCGGCCGTCGCTAGCCCGCCGGCTGCGTCGGCATTCTCGCGGCGTCGGGCGGTGAGGCCAGTGGACAAGGCGCCGATACCGAATCCCATGCCGATCACCAGCCAGCTCGTCAACAGCCCGATCAGGCCCAGGATGACGGAGGCGATCGCCAAGCCGTTGGCCCGGGGCGCGGGTTGGCTCATGGTTTGAGATGGTAGATACGTGAGCAGCCGTTGAGTCGGCACTGGGTTCACTCACAGCGATGCGGCAGGAAGTGGCAATGCGCGGGTGCCCGCGCCGTGGCCGGTAGCCTCTCTAGCTTGTGACCGCCAGCCGTCGTGTTCGCGTCGCCGTGATCTACGGCGGGCGCAGCAACGAGCACGCGATCTCGTGCGTGTCGGCCGGCAGCATCCTGCGGAACCTTGACCCTGCCCGCTTCGAGACGGTCGCGATCGGCATCACCCGTGCGGGTGAATGGATGTTGACCGGCGCCGACCCCGACTCCCTGGCGATCAAGGGTGGCCAGCTGCCGGAGGTCACCGCGACCTCGGGAGCGAAACTGGCCATCGGGGAGGCGCTGAAGTCCGTCGACGTTGTCTTCCCGGTGCTGCACGGTCCCTACGGCGAGGACGGCACGATCCAGGGTCTGCTCGAATTGGCCGGTGTGCCATACGTCGGCGCGGGCGTGCTGGCCAGCGCCGCCGCGATGGACAAGGAATTCACCAAGAAGCTGCTGGCGGCCGAAGGCCTGCCGATCGGTGACTACGCGGTGCTGCATCCTCGGGAGTCGTCGTTGTCGCCACCCGACCGCGAGCGACTCGGTCTGCCGGTGTTCGTCAAACCCGCCCGCGCCGGGTCGTCGATCGGCGTGAGCCGGGTGACGACTGCCGACGCGCTGCCCGCCGCCGTCGCCGACGCGCGTCGTCATGACCCAAAAGTGTTGGTGGAGAAGGCGATCAACGGACGCGAACTGGAATGCGGCGTGCTCGAGATGCCCGACGGATCGGTCGCGGCGAGCACACTGGGGGAGATTCGCGTCGACGACTTCTACGATTTCGCCACCAAGTACCTCGACGAGGGGGCCGAACTTGACGTGCCGGCCAAGATCGACGACGACGTCGCCGACGAGGTGCGGGCGCTGGCGATCCGTGCTTTCCGCGCGATCGACTGCCAGGGGCTGGCCCGGGTCGACTTCTTTCTCACCGACGACGGGCCGCTGGTCAACGAACTCAACACGATGCCCGGGTTCACCACGATTTCGATGTACCCGCAGATGTGGGCGGCCAGCGGCGTGGACTACCCGAGCCTGCTTACCGCGATGGTGGACACCGCGCTGGCCCGCGGCACAGGTCTGCGCTGAAGGCTACTGCGGCGGACCCGGCCGAATGGGCATCGCCGGCAGTTTGGCAGCGACGATGTCGGACATCTGCTGGACAGGCGTGGCGCCCGAACCTTTCGGCACCGTCAACGCGATGTAGACCGCTCGGTCGACGACCAGCCATGTCGTGCGGTCGGCACCTTCGTCGGGGATCGGAAACCATTGCACGCCGTCGATGACCTTGAGCTGGACGCCGACCACGAACTCACCGGGCCGGCCAACGCCGCAGCGCAGCACGATCGGTTGCTCGTTGCTTGGTGCGCGCCAGGCCGCGGTGGCCGGCGGGACGGGTTCGACGGGCGCGGCCCTGGCGTAGTCGCCGAGGCGGGGCGGCAGCGCTCCCATCAGCGTTGCACATTCCGGGCTGTCCGCTTGCGGTGCGGGTACCGCCGAGATCACCAGCGGCCGCTGTGGCGGCTGGCGGTGCGACCGCGATATTGCGATCGCCAGCACCACGCCGACGGCGGAGACTGCGACGATGACCGCGGCGATCAGCAGCGCGCGCGGCGGTCCGTCTCTCAGGAGCGTCTCCCCTCGTCGCCATACACTGGCCGGTGCCTTGAACCGCGAAGAGAGTATCGAATGAGTGACGACCCCACGCTTGCGGATTTGGGCGAGTTCGCCGTCATCGACCGGCTGCTGGCCGGACGGCGTCCGCACGCGTTGCTTGGTCCCGGTGATGACGCCGCGGTGTTGGCGGCCCCGGACGGGCGCGTCGTCGTTTCCACAGACATGCTCGTCGAGGGCAGTCATTTTCGGCTGGATTGGTCGGCTCCGCACGATGTCGGGCGCAAAGCCATCGCCCAGAACGCGGCCGATATCGAGGCAATGGGCGCTGCCGCAACGGGTTTCGTCGTTGCATTCGGTGCGCCCGGCGAAACGTCCGCGGCGGCGATCGACGAATTGGCCGACGGTGTCTGGGAGGAGGCCGCGCGTGCGGGTGCCGGCATCGTCGGCGGCGACTTGGTGCGCAGTCCGCAATGGATAGTGGCGATCACCGTGCTCGGCGACCTGGACGGCCGCCCACCCGTCACCCGAGGCGGTGCCAGGATTGGCGAGGTTGTCGCGGCGTGCGGTGACCTTGGTAGGTCTGCTGCCGGATATGCCTTGTGGCGCAACAATGTCGGCGGATTCGACGAGCTGCGTCGCCGTCATCTGGTGCCCGAGCCGCCGTACGGCCAGGGCGCACTTGCCGCGCAAGGCGCAGCGACCGCGATGACTGACGTCTCGGACGGCCTCGTCGCGGATCTGGGCCACGTCGCCGTCGCGTCTGGGGTCGGCATCGAGTTGTCGACGGCGGCGCTGGTCGCCGACCGCGACGCTGTCGTCGAGGCGGCGCGCCTGCTGGGTGAAGACGAGTGGGCGTGGGTGCTCGGCGGTGGCGAGGACCATGCCCTGGTCGCGACGTTCGAAGGGCGGGTGCCGGACGGCTGGCGGGTGATTGGCGGAGTCGTCGAAGGGCCGCCGCGAGTACTGGTCGACGGTGAGCTGTGGACCGGATCTGCTGGCTGGCAATCCTTCGGGTGACTACGGTTGCGCGGTGACTGTATACGCAGTATCGCAATTGAGGTTCATCGACCGAGCGGCCTACGACCGCTACCAAGCGAAATTTCTGGACGTCTTTCGACGCTATCGCGGCACATTGCTCGCCGCGGACGAGGCGCCGCGCGTTGTCGAGGGAACGTGGGACCACGAGAAGGTGGTGTTGATGTCGTTTCCCGATACGGCGGCCTTCTACGACTGGGCGGAGTCGGCCGAATATCAGCTGATTTCACAAGATCGACACGCGGGGGCAGACACGGTGGTGCTGCTTGTGAACGGCCTGGCGTAGGTTGGCGCCCGTGACGGCACAGCCGCTCAAGGAACTCGTCGAGGACGGCTGGGCGTCTGCCCTGGAACCGGTGTCCGACCAGGTCGCTTCGATGGGAGAGTTCCTGCGCGCTGAGCTCGCCGCGGGCCGGCGGTATCTGCCGTCGGGCCAGAATGTGTTGCGCGCGTTCACATTCCCGTTCGACAAGGTCCGCGTTCTGGTGGTGGGCCAGGATCCGTATCCCACGCCGGGCCATGCGGTGGGGCTCAGTTTTTCCGTCGCCGGCGACGTGCGCCCGCTGCCACGCAGCCTGGAGAACATCTTCTCCGAATACAGCAAAGATCTGGGCCATCCGGCGCCGTCGTCCGGCGATCTGACGCCATGGGCTCAGCGAGGTGTGCTCCTGCTGAACAGGGTGTTGACTGTGCGGCCCGGAAATCCGGCGTCGCACCGCGGCAAGGGCTGGGAAGCCGTCACCGAGTGTGCGATTCGCGCGCTCGCCGCCCGGGCGCAGCCATTGGTCGGCATTCTCTGGGGACGGGACGCGGCAACGCTGAAGCCCATGCTTGTTTCGGGTGTCTCACAGGTCGCGACTATTGACTCCGCGCATCCGTCGCCGCTGTCGGCCCAACGCGGGTTTTTCGGTTCGCGGCCGTTCAGCCGGGCCAACGCGCTGCTCGCCGAGATGGGTGCCGAACCGGTCGACTGGCGCCTGCCCTGACGCGTGCGGCGGAAGTGCGGAAGGGACTAGCCGCGGCTGACCTTGCCTGCCTTCAGGCAGGAAGTGCAGACGTTGAGCCGTTGCTTGTTGCCGCCGGGCCGACTCACCGCGCGGACGGTCTGAATGTTGGGGTCCCAGCGACGGCTGGTGCGCCGGTGCGAGTGCGACACCGACTTGCCGAAGCCCGGGCGCTTTCCGCAAATATCGCAGACGGCAGCCATTACAGAAACTCCTTGGATTTGCTAAGCAACCGGCCCAGGATACCGGCCGCGATGGGGGATCGCCAAAATACGGTTCGGCTGGCTGTCAGCAGCAGTGTTTAGGCTCGTTGCATGTCAGGTCGGCCGTTGGACGCGTCCGGCCTGCTGGACTGGGCACACGCCGCGGTGGGCGGCCTGGTGGTGCACGCCGAGGAGATCAACCGGCTGAACGTGTTCCCGGTCGCCGACGCCGACACCGGCACCAACATGCTCTTCACCATGCGGGCCGCTCTGGCCGAGGCGGAGCGTCGAGGCAGCGCCGGTGACGTGTCGCGGGTAGCGGCCGCGTTGGCCGGCGGGGCGTTG
>DATBFF010000262.1:0-1557 GCA_036558625.1 Mycobacterium sp.
TCGGCGCGCGCCGACAGGGGGCTTCATCCAACGGGCGATGCCACTTGGCCGTTGCCAGTATTTGAGTCGATGCGCCTTCAGAGCGCAGCTTGAGCGCTAGTGGGTGGGTGGCTGCGTCGCTTATCGCGGGGGGGCGCGGGAATGGGTGGCCGTTTCGAGGGGGTGGGGCCGTGCGATCGCAGCCGCGGGAAACGCTTTGCCAGTGAGGGCCGTGACCGCTTCAACACGACACGGGGTCGGCAGGATCGGAGCCAGGTGGAGAACGCTGCACAGCGGACAGTCGTCCTCATCATCATCGTCGGCTGGGCTGCACGTCGGGACGCGGAGGCCGGTATCCGAGGCAATCGGTGACCTGCCCGGCTGGCCCTCGGCCCCGTGATGGTGATGCAGCGCCCCCGCGACGTTGACCAGGAGGTAGACGGTCAACGTGGCGACGGAAACCAGGGGGCAGCGCAGGAACGCCCTCATCACACCGTCCCGTAGCACCTCGGACCTTGCCCGTCAGCGACCCCGGCCGAGAGTTCGGGAGCCGCCACGAGTCCCCGAATAGTTCGCCGAGTCCGCTTGCAACCGGCGAATCAGCGGCCGGGCGATTCGCGTCAGCCGCCTCTTGTGCCAAACCGAGTCGCAGCCAGAGGGCGGTCTGGCGTATAACTCAATTATACCTGAACGTATCATCCTGTATTACCGGCTGCAAGGGCAGTCTAGCCGAAAAATCGTGAAAAATGAAGTGAAACGGAGGTGTGCCATCAGGGAGCCGACCGCCGCCTGCCAGGCCAGCGACCATGTGAGCGCCAACGGCTCGCTCCGACCGGCCGCTCTGGAGCGCGCGGCCCAGGTCCTCCGGGCGATGGGGGGACGGTCCGCGCCTTCGGATCCTGGACCTCCTCAAGCAACGCGAGCGGTGCGTAACGGAAATCGTCGCGGCCGTCGGCGAGGAGTTCAGCACCGTCTCGCAGCGGCTGAAACTGCTCCGTGGCGAGGGGTTGGTCGTCCGCCGCCGGGACGGCAACCACATCCACTAGCCTTGGCGGATCGGCATGTCGTCGATCTGATTCTGAACGCGCTGGCCCACGCCACCGAGTTGGACGCGGGCCCGGCGCCGGGTTCCCAGGAAGGAGGCGATTGACATGGCGGCTCAACACGCAGGCCACGCCCACCAGCACGGCCCGAACTGTGGGCACACCGGAATCCTCCACGACGGCCACGTCGACTACCTGCACGACGGCCACCTGCACCACCCGAACGGCACCGAGCTCGAGGAACACACCCTGGCGGTCAACACGGCGAACCCGGCGGCCTGCACGCCAAGCCACGACTGCGGGGCGCACCAGAAGGGACACAAGCACGGCCCCGGCTGCGGGCACGAGGCGGTCCCGCACGGCGACCACGTCGATTACCTGGTGAACGATCACCTCCACCACCCGCACGCCGGTCACTGCGACGACCACGGCAGGGTTCCAGTGAAGTGAGTTCGATGCGGACGGGCGGCAAGCCGGCTTTGGCCGCCCGTCCGCAACGAAACACAGCCACCCGCAACAGAGCTCGACCGCCCGC
>DATBFF010000263.1:0-4043 GCA_036558625.1 Mycobacterium sp.
TTGGTGCCGACATCGCGGCCTTACCAGAAGCAGAACGTCAGCGTCGCATCGATGGCATCGGGGTCGTCGGGCGCGTCGCGCCCGACCACAAGGTGCTGCTCGCCGAAACGTTGAAACGCAACGGCGACGTTGTCGCAATGACCGGCGACGGAGTCAACGACGCGCCGGCCATCAAAGCCGCCGACATCGGGATCGCCATGGGTACCGGTACGGAAGTCGCCAAGAACGCTGGACGCATGGTCCTGTCCGACGACAACTTCTCGACGATCGTGTTCGCCGTCAAACAGGGTCGTAAGATCTACGACAACCTCACCAAGTACATCCGGTTCGTGCTCGTACTGTTGGTTGTCTTCGTGCTGACGTTCCTCGGCGCCAGCCTCTTCAACATCGCCGCGGGCGAACCATTCACTCCGGCGCAGGTGCTCTGGGTGCACTTCGTGGTCAATGCACCGTTCGGTTTCGCGCTCGGCTTCGACCGCGAAACACCGGGACTCATGTCGATGGCGCCACGCCGGCGCGGCGCATCAGTGCTCACCAAAGCCGTCCTTATCACCGTTGGTCTCGCCGGCCTCGCCATCACGATCGGCTTGCTGTTGCTGATCCAGCTCGGCACGTTCTACTACAACAGCACGGACATCGGTATCTCGATCGCGTTCACCTCGTTTGCGCTGTGCCTCATAGTGGCCGCGTTCGAATGCCGGAGTGAGACCGACACCGTGCTGACCACCGCCACGTTCGACAGCAAGCAAATGAACCGAGCGGCACTCTTCGAATTCATACTCGCCGTGGTGGTAACCCAAACGGATGTCTTGCACCGACTGCTCGGCACCACCGACATCAGCGTCGCCCAGTTCTGCTGGGCGCTCCTGCCAGCCGTCGTTCTGCTGGCTCTCTGGGAAGGCGGCAAATTCCTCGCCCGCCGGCAGACGCGAGAAAGCGCCGCGACTGGTCAGCATTCGTACACCGATTCGGCGCCGGCGCTGGTCGACTCCGAGTGATTCCAAGCAGAGCGCTCGACGACCGCTAGAGATGGCGCTTGGCATATACCGCCAGTCGGGCACGCGACGTCGTACTCAGGCCTGCTGTTCGCGCCCGCTGGTCATGGGCGGCGTTGTGGGCGTGGCGGTGCCAACTGGGGGCGCCGTTTTCCGGGGTGCCGGTGGCGTGGTCACTGCGGGGCTTTCACTCGGACCGGATGCGTTCAGGTTCGCGGTGACCTTGTCGGTAGCTGATCCGATCTTGGCGTTGGCGGTATCAATACTCTTGCTCGCGAGATCGCCCAGGTTTGTCTTGGCCTGCTGTACGGACGGCTTGTTGCCGAGCCGGCGGGCGCCGTCGACGAGTTGTTGGTACCGCTCACGACCGGCACGGGTGCCGAGCACGTAACCGGCGACAGCACCGGCGAGGAAGGTTGCAGTCTTCATGATCTACTCCTTCGGCTACTGATTTCGTGATGGTTAGGACGGCCAGCGGCGGTGACCGTGCGGACACCCACCGGGTCGGCTCGCTCGACGGCGGCCTTGACGAGAGCGAAGCTGGCGCCGAGCCGTGGCGCAATCGGCTTGTACGCGATCGTCGACGCCGACCTTCTCATCCGTGACGCCTCCGCAGCAGGAACAAAGAAAGACCGACAAGGGCGGCCGTCACGAGACCGGCAGCAATCGGCAACCGGCGCGGTACCGCGGCACGGATGCCGGTTTCGGGCGACGACGCCGCGGTCGGCAAAACGCGGTCGCCGGCCTTACCGGCGACCGTCGCGGCGCGGCTGGTGATCGTTTGGAGCTTGCCTTTCGCGTGCTCGGGCAAGCCTCGGAGCGAGGCCCGCGCGCGGGATTTGACATTGAGTCGGGCGGCGAGCGCCTCGACGGTGTCGCCGAACGATGCCCGAGTCTGTTGGATCTCGGTGCGCAGCGTTCGCGAATCAGTCGGCATGTCGTCGCTCATTCGCTGCGCCCCTCTGAAATGGCCCGCGTGATCGTGTCGATGTCGGTCGACAGGCCCGCGATCGCCTCCGTCGGAACGGCTGGTGTGGCCGCCGATAGTCGCCGTTTGCCCAGCGCAGCCATGATCGATGCGGTGGCAAATACAACGATCATGACGACCAGTACTGCCAACCACAGTGGCCATACCAGATCCAGTGCGACAACGGTCAGCGTCACTAACAGGCCCAACCCGAACGCGCCGAGCATCATCGCCGCGCCGAGCAAGCCGCCGCTGATCCCGATTCCCTTGCCCTTCGCGGCCAGCTCGGCCTTTGCCAGGGCGAACTCGTCACGAACAAGAGTCGAGATCTGCGCCGCGGCGCGGTTGACCAGATCAGCGGTTGACGTCGCTTCCGTGTCGGCAAACGCCGCTGGTTGGTTCGACCTCATCAACAAACCCCTCGGTGGGCGTAGAGCCTGTGCTTGCCCACCGGCGACCGCACCCAATCATTTGCACCGCGGCAAATATCTCCGTGGGTGTCACCCACGGCGCGCTCGGCTGCGCAGGTCGGGCTGGTCAGCTCTCCCGAGCCGTCGAGCGATGACGACCTCTCGCGAGTCAGTTTCGACCAGGCCGAAACCGGCGCCGTGAACTCCGCCGCGAACGCTTCGGCCGACCAAGGTGCCACCGGGCAAAGTCAAGCTACGCGGGTACTGGGTCTTCGTCCCTCACCGGCACGCAGCGAACCGGTCGTAGCCTGCGAGACGGACTGATCGGTTGACGCTCAGCCCGGTTTACCGGACGCGGCACAGGCCAGGACCGCGACGCGGTGTGCCGATCGACCTGCCGGCCGCAACGGCGTCAACCCACTGTGGGCGTCCGCCATCAGGTCCGCGTGCTCAACCCGAGATCGCGACGCCCGAAGGCCTTGTGCGTCCGGACGACTGTTGGCGGTTAGCGGGAGGGCGCCGGGCCTGGCTATCTCTTGAAGGCGTCGCGGATCTTCTGGACGGCTAGCTTGAGCCCGCCTGCGGCCTGGTTGGTTCGTCCTCGCGCTTCCATCTCCGGATCGCCGGTCGCCTTGCCTACTGACTTTTCGACGCGCCCGCGCGTCTCCTGCGACTTGTTGCTGATCTTGTCGTTGCGTTCCATTGTGGCTCCTATCGCCGTGCCGCCCGAGCCGACCATCGGCCCCGCAGGTACATCCGGCGGCTTCGTGCCCGCCATCGACGCTCGCCAAACGCCACCCGATCGTCGGGGTTGCGACTGAACGCCGGGACCCGCTGTGATCGGCATCGCCGCAGTCTGGCTGATCGTGAGCCGGACCCACCTCACCGTGGGCTGAAGTCCCTCACGAAGCGGTGCGAGGAGTCACCGCCAGCAGCCCTCCCCCCGGACCGAACCCGGGAACCGCGCGTGTCACGCCTACGCCGCCGGGGCGGTACCGCTCGGCGCGCGGGCCCGGCGCGGAGCGACGGACGAGTCGGCCTGTACGCCGGGTTCTGTACGACCAACGCCGCAGCGCGGCCGTGGCGGCCATCCATCTCGGCCTGCCGTCGCCGACAGGCTCTAGCGGTCTACCCGCAGGCTCGGGCGGGCCGCCCTCGAACGCCTGCGCAGGTCGCCGCGGAGCGGCGGACCCTCTTGACCTTGCTCCGGGTGGGGTTTACCGAGCCATCCCGGTCACCCGGGATGCTGGTGGGCTCTTACCCCACCGTTTCACCCTCACCAGCCGTGCCGTCACGCCGCAGCGCGGCGACCATACGGCGGCGGTCTGTTTTCTGTGGCACTGTCCCGCGGGTCACCCCGGGTTGCCGTTAACAACCACCCTGCCCTGTGGAGCCCGGACGTTCCTCGGCGGCGGTTCCCCGCCGACGCGACCGCCCGGCCGACTCGTCCGTCGTTAGATCATGATACGCGTCGGCTGGTCGCCGGGGCCCACGCCGAGCCGACGCCAAGCCCCCGCTGAGAACCGCTGGGCCGCCGCCGGGCGAGGCCGCGCGCTCGATTCGCCGGCCGCCGGTTAGCCACATAACGTGTACGCAGTGACCGCCTCCCACCTCGCCGTGCTGCTCGTGGCGGGGTTGTGGCCGGCGCGGTGAACGCGATCGCGGGCGGCA
>DATBFF010000264.1:0-2840 GCA_036558625.1 Mycobacterium sp.
ACCGACAGCAGGCACAGCACCACCCAGACGTTGTTGAGCTGCAGCGCGGCTTGCAGCCACAGCAGCACCGACGCCAACGCCAATCCGATGGACGCGATGATCAACAGCTTGCGACGGTCCATCGCGTCGGCCCACGCACCACCCCACAGGCCGAACACGATCAGCGGCACGAGGGCGAACAGTCCGGACAGACCGACGTACGCGGAGCTCTGGGTGAGCGCGTAGAGCTGAACCGGCACCGCGAAGATCGTCAGGTTCGCGCCGATGACGGTGACGACCCCCGCCAGCCACAGCCGCCGGAAGTCCGGGGTGCGAAGCGGTGTGGTGTCGGCGAAGAAGCGCCGCACTTAGGGCTGTAACCGCTCGATGCGGCTGTTGTGCATGCTCACCGGCAACTCGGCGTCGGTGACGACGCGAATCCTGTTGTGCACCCGGTTCTCCCGCCCCTGCCAGAACTCGACGACCTCAGGCGCGATGAGGTATCCGCCCCAGTTCGGCGGTACCGGCACCTCGTCGAGGTCGCGGAAACGGTTGGTGACGGCCTCCAGTTGGTGCATCAGGTCGGCTCTCGACGCGATCGGCTGGGACTGCGCCGACGCCCACGCACCGAGCTGCGAACCGCGCGGCCGCTTGGACCAGTACTCGGCAGTGACCTCCGCGGTGACCTTGCTCACATGACCGCGGATGTGCACCTGGCGGCCGAGCGAGTACCACGGGAACGTCGCCGATGCGTACGGATTCGCAGCCAGCTGAACACCTTTCGCCGAGTCGTAGTTCGTATAGAACGTGATTCCGGCGTCATCGACGCTCTTGCACAACACCGATCGGCTTACCGCGTGGCCGTTCTCGTCGACCGTGGCCAACACCATGGCGTTCGGCTCGGCCGCACCCGCAGCTTCGGCGTCACCAATCCACTTGCGCAACAAGAAAACCCATCCGTCGGCGAGCCAGTCGACATCGAGGTCGGGACTGCCGTCTTTTTCCACTGATCCGTATTCCACTCGCATCCTCGCCAAGTGCTCGTTGCTGGGCTGGGCCACTGGGGCAACGCTACGCCGCCGCAGCTAGGGGTGGATACCAGCTAGTAGTGCCCATGCGAGAATCAGTGCATGACAGCAGTGCCGGAGAACTTCGTCAGCGGACTCGAAGGTGTGGTGGCGTTCACCACCGAGATCGCCGAACCTGACAAGGACGGCGGTGCGCTGCGTTACCGCGGGGTCGACATCGAAGATCTGGTTGAGCAGCGGGTCACCTTCGCCGATGTGTGGTCACTGCTGGTCGACGGCAAGTTCGGGCGAGGTCTGCGGCCCGCTGAGCCGTTCCCCCTGCCGATCCACACCGGGGATGTGCGCGTCGACGTGCAGGCCGGGCTCGCGATGCTGGCGCCGATCTGGGGGTACCAGCCGATCCTCGACATCGACGACGACACCGCCCGCGAGCAGCTGGCGCGGGCGTCGGTGATGGCGCTGTCGTACGTCGCGCAGTCTGCCCGCGGTATCGAACGGCCTGCGGTTCCGCAGCGCGAGATCGACCAATGTGCCACCGTCACAGAACGTTTCATGAAGCGATGGAAGGGTGATCCCGACCCAAAGCAGGTCGCTGCGATCGACGCGTACTGGGCGTCGGCGGCCGAGCACGGGATGAACGCATCCACATTCACTGCGCGGGTGATCGCGTCGACGGGTGCCGATGTGGCGGCGTCGCTGTCCGGGGCGATCGGCGCGATGAGCGGCCCCCTGCACGGCGGCGCGCCGGCCCGGGTGATCCCGATGATCGAAGGTGTCGAGACGACCGGTGATGCTACGGCACTCGTGAAGGGAATCCTCGACCGCAAAGAGAAGCTGATGGGCTTCGGCCATCGGGTCTACCGCGCAGAGGATCCGCGGGCGCGGGTACTGCGCTCGACGGCCAAGCGGCTGGAGGCCCCCCGCTACGAGGTGGCCGCCGCGCTGGAGCAGGCCGCGCTGTCCGAACTGCGGGAGCGGCGACCGGACCGTGCGATCGAGACCAATGTCGAATTCTGGGCGGCAGTGATCCTCGACTTCGCCGGCGTGCCGCCACGGATGATGCCCGCGATGTTCACGTGTGGGCGCACCGCCGGTTGGTGCGCGCACATCCTCGAACAGAAGAAGCTCGGCAAGCTGGTGCGCCCGTCTGCGGTGTACGTCGGCCCCGGCCCGCGCAGCGTCGAAGCGGTCGAGGGCTGGCAGTCGGTCTCGCCCGTCGGAGTCTGACCCGCGCTCACCCCCGGAGGCCGGGGGCATATGAATCCGCACGCTCAGCGACGGCGGCACCTGTCGGTGCCCGGTGGTTGCATGGCAGTGCAGCGATGAATTCGTCGCCTCCGGCCGGTCTATATGCGTGGCCCCGTCCGGGGCGACACCTATGACAAGGAGATCAGCATGGCGATCGAAGTCACCCCAGCAGTCCTGGCCCACCTGGTCGTCGACGACGCCGCGGCCGCTATCGACTTTTATGTGAAGGCCTTCAACGGCGTGGAACTGGGCCGGATTCCGGGGCCCGACGGAAAGAAGCTCATCCACGCGGCCTTGCAGATCAACGGCTCGACGGTGATGCTCGCCGACGACTTCCCGGAAATGAACGACGGCAAGTCCAGCACCCCGACCGCGCTCGGCGGCACGCCGGTGACCATCCACCTCGTCGTCACCGACGTCGACACGCAGTTCCAGCGCGCCGTCGACGCAGGCGCGACGGTCGTCATGCCGGTCGAAGACCAGTTCTGGGGCGACCGCTACGGGGTGCTGCGCGACCCGTTCGGTCATCTGTGGTCGATGGGGCAACCGGTGCGCGAGGTGAGCCCGGAGGAAATCGCGCAGGCG